>DAIRFU010000580.1:0-4593 GCA_036794935.1 Kofleriaceae bacterium
TCCAGCGGGTCGCCGGGGTGGATCCGGTTCTCGATGCCGTCGAGGCCGGCCATCAGCATCGCCGAGAAGGCCAGGTACGGGTTGCACGACGGGTCGGGCGAGCGCAGCTCCAGGCGCTTGGCCTTGGGCGAGGCCGAGTACATCGGGATGCGGATCGAGGCCGACCGGTTGCGGGCGGAGTACGCCAGGTTGACCGGCGCCTCGTAGCCCGGCACCAGACGCCGGTAGCTGTTCGTGGTCGGGTTCGCGAACGCGCAGATCGCCCCCGCGTGCTTGAGCAGGCCACCGATGTAGTAGAGCGCCATGTCGCTCATGCCCGCGTAGCCGTCACCGGCGAACAGCGGCTTGCCGCTCTTCCATAGCGACTGGTGCGTGTGCATGCCGCTGCCGTTGTCGCCGAACAGCGGCTTCGGCATGAACGTCGCCGTCTTGCCCGCGGCGCGGGCGACGTTCTTGACGATGTGCTTGTACCAGAGCACCTGGTCCGCCATCTTGACCAGCTGGTCGTACTGCATGTCGATCTCGGCCTGCCCCGCCGATGCGACCTCGTGATGGTGCGTCTCGATCACGATGCCGACCGCCTGCATCGTCATCACCATCTGCGTGCGCAGATCGGTGAGCTGATCGGTGGGACCCGCGACGCAGTAGCCACCCTTCGTCGGCGGCTTGAAGCCCTTGTTGCCGGTGGCCTCGGCGCGCTTGTTGTTCCAGCCCGCCTCGTCCGAGTCGATGTTGAAGAACGCGTGGTTCGGGTCCTCCGAGTACTGGATCGAGTCGAAGATGAAGAACTCGGCCTCGGGGCCGAAGTACGCGGTGTCGGCGAGTCCGGTCGACTTCAGGTACGCGACCGCGCGCTTGGCGAGGCTGCGTGGATCGCGCACGTACGCCTCGTGCGTGATCGGATCGATCACGTCACACAGGATCGAGAGCGTCGGCGTCTTGAGGAACGGATCGAGGACCGCCGTCGTCGGATCCGGCTTCATCAGCATGTCCGACGAGTTGATCGCGCGCCAGCCGGCGATCGACGAGCCGTCGAAGCCGAACCCTTCCTCGATGCCCTCCTCCAGGCGCTCGACCGGATAGGTCAGGTGCTTCCACTGACCGAGGAAGTCGACGAACTTGGCGTCGATCATCTTGATGTTGTGCTTCTTGACGTACTCTTTCAGATCCGTTGGGCTCATGGTCCTCTTGTCTCCTCTCAGATCGCGTCTTCACCGGTCTCACCGGTGCGAATGCGGATGACCTCGTCGACGGGCGTGATGAAGATCTTGCCGTCACCGATCTTGCCGGTGCGCGCGGCCTCGCTGATCACCGTGACCACCTGCTGGAGGTTGTCGTTCGGCACGATGATCTCGACCTTCACCTTCGGCACGAAGTCGACGACATACGCCGATCCCCGATAGACCTCCTTCTTGCCGCCGGTGCGCCCGAAGCCTTTGACCTCGGTGACCGTCATACCGTGCACGCCGATCTCGGCGAGGCGTTCCTTCACCTCGTCGAGCTTGAACGGCTTGATGATGGCCTCGACCTTCTTCATTTCCGGATCGTTAGCCCACGTTGTGTTTCGTGTGGGTTTCCGGCCCGGAAAAACGGAAGATCGACCGCTACTCCCGCAGCTTGGCCCTGAAAGATTCGATGCGGCGCGCGAGCTCGTCGAGATCGTTCGGGTGGTACTGCACGAAGCTCGCGAGGTCGTTCCACTCGCGGTCGAAGCGGCCGCCGTTCTGCTGCTTGTACGCGTCGTACGCGCGCTTGACGCCGCGGAACTTTCCGATCACCGCGTCGCGCGTCAGCTCTACCTTCGCCGGCGGCTTCGCGGTCTCGACGCGGCGGTCGTGGCGCTTCTCGACCTTCTTGTCGCGCCGGCGGTCGGCGGTGGGCCGGTCCGGCGGCTTGGCGGCCACCGTCTTGACCGGCCGCGACTCGATGGCCGGCTGCTTGGCGGCCGCGCGGACCGGCGGCGGCTCCTGCTCCTCGGGCGGGATCGTCTCGACCCGGATCTGCGGCTGCGGCGCGGAGGCGACGGTCGCCGCGGCCTCTCGATCCGGGCCGCGCGTCAGCGCGAACGCGACGACACCGATCGCGAGCACGCCGCCGATCGCCACGAACGCGAGCATCCGCCTCGGCCGGCTCGGCGACAGATCGAGGAGATCCTCGGGCTCGATCGCGCCCGTCCCGTCGGCGAGCGAGATGTCCTGCGTCGGCACCACCGAGGTCGCGATCTGCGGCGGCTGCTTGAGGATCTCGGTCGGGGTCGTCGGCGGTCGCGGCCGCGACAGCGCCTCCATCGCACCCGAGCTTCGGGTCGGTACGCGCGGCGACTCGGGCGGCGCTTGCAGCGGCATGTTGGCGAGCGCGAACGAGATCGTCGAGCCGACCTGCGTCGTGAGCTGATCGTGGAAGTCCTCGAGGTGCGTCTTCGCGATCCGCTCGTGCAGCTCGCGCTGCGCCGTCATCTCGTGCGTGAACAGGTCGCGCATGAACGTGCCGAGCTGATCGGTCGAGATGGTGGGATTGACGCCGACGAGCGCCTGCTGGATCGCGTCGCGAAACTCGGCGGCGCTCTGGTAGCGATCCTCGGGCTTGGGCCGCAGCGCGGTCGCGACGAGATCATCGTAAGGCGCGAGGACCTTGTCGACCTCGCTCGGCAGCTGGTGCTCGCCCTTGGCGACCTTCTTCGCGAGCGCCCGGTAGTCGGGCTCCGGTCCCGCCTCGTAGAGCCGCTTGCCGGTGAGCAGCTCGAACAGCACGACGCCGGCGGCGTAGATATCGGTCCGATAATCGACGACGCCGCCGCGGATCAGCTGCTCGGGCGCCATGTAGCCGAACTTGCCAAAGCCCATCTTCGGATCGGTCGCGGTGCCGCGCAGCGCGCTCTTCGCGATCCCGAAGTCGATCACCTTGGTCTCGCCCTCGAACGAGACCAGCACGTTCGGCGGCGAGATGTCGCAGTGCACGAGGTGGAGCGACGCGCCGTCGTTGCTGGTCCGCCGGTGCGCGTACGCGAGGCCGTTCGCGAGCTCGCGGCCGATGAACAGCGCGAGATCGACGGGCAACCGCTGGGCGCGCTGCTGCAAGGTCGCGAGCGTGCGGCGCAGGTCGCGGCCCTCGACGTACTCGAGCGCGAGGAAGTACTCGTCGCCGACGCGGCCGACCTCGAAGACCTGCGCGACGTTGACGTGCTGGAGCTTGATCGCGACCTGCGCCTCGTCGACGAAGCGCGAGATGAACTGGCCATCTGCCGCGAGGTGCGGCAGCACCTTCTTGATCACGGCGAGCTTCTCGAAGCCGGCGAGGCCGTGCTTGGCGAGGAAGATCTCGCCCATGCCGCCGCGCGAGAGTCGCTGCACGAGCAAGTAGCGGCCGAACACCTGCGGCAGGCTCGGATCGACGCGGCCCAGCGGGCCGGTTTGGCCCTTTTCCACGGACGGCTGCAACTGGGCCTATCCTAACCGGCGCGACCGCGAGTACAACCGTATAGAACAGCCGTCCATCCGCGAGGTTGTAGGGCCGGGTGCGGCTCTGATAGCTTCGCCCCACAGGGGATGCGCACCACCGCGCTCGCAGCATGTCTGCTCGCCGGATGCCTGGGCACCGGGTCGTTGGACCTCGAGCTCACGCTGCCGGTCGAGCCTGACCTGCGGCCGACCGGGATGACGACCATCACCGTGCTGGCGACGTCACCCGACATGGATCCGATCGCGAACCGCAGCGCGCTGACCGGCCAGACGTTCTCGGCGGGTGAGCTGCCCGTCGGTGAGGACGTCCAGATCAACGTGCTGCTCCACGATGTCTCGAACCGACTGGTCGGCCTCGGCGAGGCTCCCGAGCTGGTCGACATCGTCGGCGACGAGGCCGCGACGCTGACGATCCCGGTGCGCCGGCCGTTCATCTACGCGAGCAGCGGCAGCGCGCTCTACACGTTCGACCCGACGCTCGATCCGCGCGACGGCAAGTTCCAGGGCCGGATCCAGGGCCTGACCTCGCCGGCCGCGGGGGTGTCCGTCGGCGGGGATCGCTTCGTCGTCGCGGGCGGCACCCAGCTCCAGATCATCGACACCGCGACCCACAAGGTGGTCGGCAGTCCCATCGCCCTGCCCGGCGCGGTCAACGACCTGGCGCCGGTGCCGAGCATGAAGAAGGTGGCGGTCGCCCACGAAAGCGGCATCGCGATCGTCGACATCGATTCCGGCACGGTCACGAACGCGGCCGTCGGCGCGGTCGATCGGGTGACGGTCGGGGCCACGGGGGACGGCCAGCTCGTCGCGTACGGCCTGATCGGCCGGGTCGCCCCGCCCGACACGCCGCTCGTGCCGTGCACCGGCACGTCGTCGGTCGTCGCGGTCTCGGTCGACACCCCGGCGGTCACGGCGCCCAAGCCGCTCGGCGCGGCCGTCTCGGGGCTCGCTGCCGCACCGACGCAGCCCGGCGTGTTCGCGACGCTGCCGTGCACGGGCAAGGTCGCCCGCGTCGACGCCGATCTGGCGGGCGATGTCACGCAGCTCACGCTGACGATGATGTCCGAGCTCCAGAACGCGGCTGCGATCGCGATGCTCGGCGACCGTAGCTACTCGGTCGGTACCGCGCCGTCGA
>DAIRFU010000079.1:0-15470 GCA_036794935.1 Kofleriaceae bacterium
GGCTCGACGGTGACGTCGGTGGCGGGCGACAGCGCGAGGCCGCGCTGGCTGGCCGCCTCCACGATCGCGCGCGCGATCGGATGCTCGCTCGCCTGCTCGGCCGACCCGGCGAGGCGCAGGACCTCGTCGGAGCTCGCTGCGATCAATCGCGGCGTGCCGGTGGTCAGCGTGCCGGTCTTGTCGAGGCACACGACATCGATGCGCGATGCGACCTCGAGCGCACCGCCGCCGCGGAACAGCACGCCGAGCTCGGCCCCGCGGGCGGTACCGACGGCGACCGCGGCGGGCGTGGCGAGCCCGAGCGCGCACGGGCACGCGATCACGAGCACCGCGATCGTGCGCTCGAGCGCGACGCCGGCATCGGCGCCGGCGACGAGCCACACGCCGAACGTGAGCGCGGCGATCGCGAGCACGGTGGGTACGAACACCGCGGACACGCGATCGGCCAGCCGCGCGATCGGCGCCTTCTGCCCCTGCGCATCCTCGACGGCGCGCGCGATCCGCGCGAGTGCGGTGTCGGCGCCGGCGCGGGCGACGCGAACCACGAGCGCGCCATGGTGGTTGAGCGTGCCCGCGTACGCCGGCGAGCCCTCGCTCTTGTCGACCGGCAGGCTCTCGCCGGTCAGCATCGCCTCGTCGATCGCGGACGCGCCCTCGACGACCGTGCCGTCGGCGGCGAGCCGCTCGCCCGGCCGCACGATCAGGAGATCGCCCGCGGCGAGCGCGCTCGCGTCGATCTCCTCGTCGCCCTCGCCGGCGCGCCGCCGGGCCCGCGCCGGGGCGAGCGAGAGCAGACCGCGCACCGCCGAGGACAGCCGCGCCCGCGCGCGCGACTCGAGGACCTTGCCGATCATCACGAACGCGACGATCGCCGCGCCCGCCTCGAAGTAGATCTCCGGCATGTGCGTGCGCGGCCCCGCGAGCCAGCGCAGCGCGACGACCAGCGACGACAGCCACGCCGCGCCCGCGCCGAGCGCGACGAGCGTATTCATGTCCGGGCTGGCATGGCGCACCGCGAGCGCGCCACGCCGGACGTAGTGCCGGCCCGGCCCGAGCACGACGATCGTGCCGAGCACGAGCTGGACGATCACGCTCGGGGTGGCCGGCACGAGACCGTGCGTCATCGCGATCGCCAGCAGCGGCACGGTGAGCGCGATCGCGAGGGTCGCGTCGCGCCGCAGCGTGCGCACCTCGTCCTGGCCGGCGCGCTCGACCGCCGCCAGCCGGGACGCGCCGGTCGTCGAGCCGTCGAGCACGTCCTCCGGAACCTCGTAGCCGGCATCGCGGATCGCCGCCGCCGCACGCTCGGCGCTCGCGACGTCCGGATCGATCACGATGCGCGCGCGCGACAGCGGCAGGTTGACCTCGGCCTCGGCGACGCCGGGCACGGCCGCGACCGCGCGCTCGACGCGCCGCACGCACGCCGCGCAGGTCATGCCGAGCACCGGCAGATCGATCACCTCGCGGGCCGCTGGCGCGGCGCTGCGCGCTCCGGCGGAGCCCGGGCTTTCGATCGTCGTTTCCGTCACCAGGTGCTACCGTGGATCGTGATCACCACCTTGCGTATCACTGGCATGACCTGCAACGGGTGTGTCAGGCATGTCGATAAGGCGTTGCGAGCCGTGCCGGGCGTGACGGCGGTCGAGGTCAACCTGTCCGAAGCGACGGCGAAGGTCGTCCACGAAGAATCTGCGCAGATTCCGGCCCTGGTCACGGCGATCCAATCGGCAGCGTACGAAGCGGCAACCTAGCTGTCACGCTCGCCGACGGCGAACGCACGGCCGTCGGCTGCTCTTGCAGGACGCCAGGTCGGCGGGGCGCGAGCCGCGCCGCGAGCGCCTGAGTGCTGCTATACCCGCGCCCATGGTGAAGCTCTGCCTCAACCTGGTGGCCGGCATCGCGCTCGCAGCCTGCGGCTCGACTCCGGCCCCGACCCAAACCACCACGCCGCCGCCGCAGATCGCCGCCGACGACCCGACCTGCCCGCTCGTGGTGCCCGGCACGTCGATCTCCGTCGAGGACACCCGGAACGGCGCCGCGCTCGTGTTCGTCACCACCGGTGATGCGACCCAGGTCCGCGCACGCGCCGCGGCCTTTGCCGACATGCACACCAGGCACGACGGGCCCGCGGCCAGCATGGGCATGATGTTCTCCCCGGACTCGACCGCGACGGCGACCGAGATCGAAGGCGGCGCGCGGGTCGAGCTCACCGCGAAGAATCCCGACGATGTCGGCAAGGTCCAGAGCGAGCTGCGCATGCACGCGAGTCATCTCACGGGTGGCTCGTGCGCGATGTGATCGTCGCGCTCGCGCTCGCCGGCTGCGCGACCACCGCACGGCCGCTGCCGGCCGACCACCCGGCAAATCCTTCCGCGCCGGCAGGCCGGCTCGCCGGTGCGCCTCCGGCGCTGCGCCGTGGCGTGGTCGAGTACAAGGACGTCCCGGCGGTGCGCCGCGAAGCGCCCGTCGATCACTCGCATCATCACGGCAAATGAGAGCGCTCGTCTGTGTCCTCGCGGTCGCCGCGTGCGCGCCGACACGCTCGGAGCTGCGCGGCCCCGTCGATCGCGAGCTCGCCCGCCGGATGGGCGCGCCATTGCAGACCGAGCTCACCGCCGAGACCGCCGCGCTGCTGAGGCAGCCGCTGACGCGCGACACGGCGGTCCGGATCGCACTCGCGAACAACGCGCGGCTGCGCGCCGCGCTCGCCGAGCTGGGAATCGCGGGCGGCGAGCTCGCGTCCGCGCTCGGGCTCGGCCCGGTCGACGTCGACGTCAGCACCCGGTTCGGTAGCGGGGGTCTGTACGAGTTCGAGGTCGAGGCGATCCAGAACGTGATCGGCCTCGTCACCGCCCCTCGCCGCCGTGCTGCCGCCCGCGCCGATCTCGCCGCCGCGCGCGCGCTTGCCACGGCGACCGCGCTCGGCCTCGCGGCACGCACCGAGATCGCGTTCGACGACGTCGTCGCCGGCCAGCAGGAGCTCGAGCTGCGCCGCACC
Source organism: Kofleriaceae bacterium (assembly GCA_036794935.1). Classification (GTDB taxonomy): domain Bacteria; phylum Myxococcota_A; class Polyangia; order Haliangiales; family Haliangiaceae; genus JABFXX01. Next base: position 2,999 of record DAIRFU010000079.1, read on the forward strand.
ACCTTCGATGCGACCGATGCCGCGGCCGACGTCCGCGAGCGCATGCATGCGGTCGGCAACGCGACCGACTTGCAGCTGGCGCGCGACCGCGATGCCCGCGAGCAAGCGCGCATCGATCTCGCGCGCGCCGAGGCCGACGTCGAGATCCGCCGCGAGCAGCTGAACGCGCTGCTCGGCCTCGCCGGCGATCAGACCAAGTGGACCACCGCCGGTGCGCTCGGCGAGCTGCCGGCGGAGGCGCCCGCGCTCGATGACCTCGAGCAGGCCGCGGTCGCCGCGAGCCTCGAGCTCGCCGCCGGGCGCGAGCACGTCACGGGCGCCGAGAATACGCTCGGCGCCGAGCGCGTGCGGGCATGGCTCCCCGAGCTCGGCGTCGGCGCCTCCGTCGTCGAGCACGGCGCGGGCATCGAGGTCGGCCCGGCGGTGCGGATCGGGATTCCTCTGTTCGACCAGCGCAGCGGGGAGCGCGCGAAGGCACGCGCGACGCTCGCGAGGGCCGAGGCCGAGCTCGTCGCGTCGGCCGTCGAGCTACGGGCGAACGCACGGGCGGCTCGCATCTCCGCGCTCGCCGCGTATCAAGAGGCGCGCCATCTGCGGGACATCGTGCTGCCGCTACGCCAGCAGATCGTCGATCAGACGCTGCTCCACTACAACGCGATGAACGCCGACCCCTTCGAGCTGATCGTCGCGCGTCGCGAGCTCGCGGATGCCGGCCATCAATATCTCGACGCGCTCCGTCGCTACTGGAACGACACCGCGCGCATCAGCGCCTTGCGCCGCGGCGTCGACCTCGGTGGATCACCGATGGCTGCCCGATCGACGGGTGGCGCCGCGGTCACGGCAGACCAGGATTGAGGTACCCATGTCGCTCACGCGCAGAAAGCTCCTGACGTCCTCGCTCGCCGCCGGCGCGGCCCTCGCCACGCGCAGCTCGCTCGCGCAGGCGGCACCCGGCATCGTCGGTCCGGCCACACCGGCGGGCGGCACGGGGCACGCGCGCCGGGGCGGCCACCAGCTCGTGGTGCCGAACGGCTCGCTGCTGCCATGGCATCAGCGCGATGGCGTCAAGATCTTCCACCTCGTCGCCGAGCCGGTGAAGCACACGATCGCGCCGGGCCTCGAGATCGAGGCGTGGGGCTACAACGGATCCACGCCCGGCCCCGTGATCGAGGCGACCGAGGGCGAGCGCGTCCGGATCTACGTGACGAACAAGCTGCCCGAGGCGACGAGCGTCCACTGGCACGCGATCCTCGTGCCGAACGGCATGGATGGTGTCGGCGGCCTGACCCAGAAGCCGATCGCGCCGGGCCAGACGTTCAAGTACGAGTTCACGTTCGACCGCGCGGGCACGTTCATGTATCACCCGCACCTCGACGAGATGACGCAGATCGCGCTCGGCACGATGGGCATGATCGTCGTCCATCCGAAGCGAGGCGAGCGGCGCGCCGTGCGCGACTACGTGCTGATGGCGCACGAGATGAAGATCCCGATCGGCGCGTCGCGCCCCGATCCGATGGCGATGAACGACTTCAACGTGCTCACGTTCAACGGCAAGGCGTTCCCGGCGACCGCGCCGCTCGTCGCCGAGACCGGCGATCTCGTTCGGATCCGGTTCGCGAACCTGGGGCCGATGGATCACCACCCGATCCATCTGCACGGGCACACGTTCCAGATCGTCGCGACGGACGGCGGCACGATCCCGGCCTCCGCGCGCCGCCCCGATACCACCGTGCTCGTACCGGTCGGCTCGACGCGCACGATCGAGTTCGTCGCCGACGCTGCCGGTGACTGGCCCCTGCACTGCCACATGACCCATCACGTGATGAACCAGATGGGCCACGACGTCGCGAACGTGATCGGTGCCGACATGCGCGGCGTCGACGCGCGGCTCGGCCGCGTCGTCCCCGGCTACATGACGATGGGCCAAGCCGGCATGGCCGAGATGTCGACGATGCGGATGCCGCAGCCGAAGAACTCGATCTCGATGCTCGGCGGCAAGGGCCCGCACGGCATGATCGACATGGGCGGCATGTTCTCGATCGTCAAGGTCCGCGACAAGCTCGGCGACGGCGACCCCGGCTGGTACGCGGCACCGAAGGGCACGGTCGCGAGCGAGGCCGACGCTGCCGAGCTCGCGCGCGACGGGATCAAGCTCTAAGCCGCCGTCACCCAGTCAGGGCTTGGCCGCGCCGCCCGGCTGGCCACACCTCGGCAGCCCGGGAGGCACCTGGATCGTGAAGTTCGCGCTGGGCAAATCGACGTTGACCTCGAACTGCTCGCCCCAGTCGACGAGCAGGTCCTGGTTCTGCGCCGGCGACTTGAACCGCGTCTTGCCAGGCACGCGCCGCTCGCCGCTGCCCGCGACCTTGTGAAAGTCGGTGTTCGCGGCCGACCAGCGCTGCTTGCCATCGCTGTCGACGAGCTCGGTGTCGAGCACGTCCCAGTGCGTGGTGTCGATCGTCAGCTTCTGCGTGCCCTGGCTCGCGGACAGCTCGACCCGGTGGGCGTGACGGTCGCCGTCCCACGTGATCGTGCCGGTCGGGTTGCCGCCGACGATCGGCGGCGTGCCGAGCGCGAGGTGCAAGAAGTCGTCGGGATCGAGCTCGATGCCGAAGAAGATCGCGACCGACCGCGCGTCGCACGGACCGGTCAGCGCGCAGTTGTTCTGGTAATCGACGTAGACGAAGTTCGCGCCGTCGCACGCCATCTCGGCGAGCGTGCTGCCGCCCGCCGGCGACAGCGCCGCGAACCGCACGAACTTGCCGACCTTGCCCATCACGAGCACGTCGCCCTTCGCGCGCTGGCCCGACAGCCAGTAGTCCATCGTGCTCTCGCCGCGAAACGAGGTCATGGCCTCGCGCGCCTTCGCGAGCTCGGCGATCACCGTCTCGACCGTCAGCTCCGGCCGCGGGTTCTGCGCTCCGCCCTTCGGGCCGCACGACGCGGCCGCGATCAACGCGGCACCAAGCAAGGCTCGCTTCATGCCGCGGTGATAGCAGAGCTTCCCGCCGCGATCACATCAGCGCATGACGATCGTCACGCGCATCGGCATTCAGGGATGCAACACGATCAGCTGCGCGGTCGCCGCGGTGAGCGGGCGCGCGAGGCCGATCCCGTTCGCGCGGACGTCGAACGCGACGATCGCGAGGTACTGCTCGGCCGCGAGCATGCCCGGATCGTCGGCGGGCATCGCCTCGCGTGCGAACGCGTAGACATCGGCGGCGGTCCGGAACGTGACCTCGCGCTTGGCGCCCGGGCGCGGCTGGATCGGCAGCGCGCCTTCACCGATCACCGGCGGGCCGTCCTCGGTACCCTCCCCCGCGTCGCCGTGGCAGCCGGCGCACGTATCGACATAGAGCTGCTCGCCCTGTGCGAGCTGCAGCTCGAGCGCCTGCGCGGTAGCCACGGCCAGCCCAGAGGGCGCGGGCGGGGCCGCCGGTGCGACCGCGAGCACGGGCTCGACCGCCTTGGGAGCCTGGGTGGTCGTCGCGGTGGGCCCGCCCGGCGAGCAGCCGAGCAGGACGACGAACGGCGACGACCTCATCCCTCTTGGAGTGCGATCGCGGCCATCACGTTACGGGTGATGCGATCGCAGCGCGCCCCGGCGAACGAGTAGACCTTGGTGATCATCCGCTCGCTCAGCTCGGCGGCAACGGCCGCGCGCGCACGGTGCAGGCGCACCCGCACCGCCTCCTCGGTGAGCCCGAGGCAGGCCGCGGTCTCCGCGGTGTCGAGCTCGAGCACGTCGCGCAGCACCATCACCTCGCGGTTGCCCTGGGGCAGCCGGTCGAGGCACTCCTCGAGCAACCGGCCGAGCTCGGCCCGCTCGACGTCGGCATCGGGTTTGTCATGGGTCACGATGTCCTGGACCTCCGCGATGATCGGCCGCTTGCGTGCGTGATTGATCGCGGCATTGACCGCGATGCGGGTCGCCCACGTCGTGAACGCGGCGTCGCCTCGAAACTGACCGAGGTGGCGATACACCTCCAGCCATGCCTGCTGGACGATGTCCTCGGTCTCGTCGTCGCTCTTCATGATCGCGCGTGCGGCGCGATACAGGCGCTGGTTGTGCCGGCGCACGAGCACCTCGAACTCGTCCCGCGCGCCGGCGCGAATGCGCTCGATGAGCTGTGGATCGGTGAGCTCCTGGAGCTGCAGTGCGAGTGTCATGATCAATGGAGAGGCTAGCGCCTCGCCACGTTACAGGCCCGGTGCAGGCGCGCCGTACTGGGGGAGGTCGACCCGCCAGCGGCCGCCGATCCGGAACAGTTGCAGGCGCGCCCGGCCCGCCGCGGACACGATCTCGACCACGGCATGGTCCCCCCGCTGCTCGATGACCGTGATGTCGGTCGGCGATGCGATATCGTCGCTCGCACCGATCGAGATCAGGTCCTTCGCCGTGTAACGAATTGCCGCACCCACCAGGTCGGTCGCCCGCTTCGCCTCCGCCTCCAGCCGCGCGCGTGTGGTCGGCGTCAGCAGATCGAAGATGAGATCGCGGTCGTTCGTCTTTGCCGCCTGTAGCAGATCGCGAACGGTCAATTCCGGCCCAGGTCGTGTGACCTGGCAGCTACGCCCGGCGACCGCGGTCGCGAGCGCCATTGCAGCCAATGCACTTGCAACTGCTGCGATCGTCGAGCGGCGCGTGCCTAGTGCGAGGGCCACCGCATGCCCCGGCACCGAGGTTGCAATCTCCGAGCATCGCGGTGGTGACCGGCGCTGTCGGTTTTCATCGAGGTTCTGTGTACTTGTGGTGAACCGTCTCGTCAACTACAGTGAATGACTGGTTTGGATTGCCGTCCAACCACGCAGGGAGGATCGACATGAGTTTGCGACGCGTTACAGGGTTTTTAGGCGCAGCCGGGCTCGGCCTGGCGTTGCAAGCCTGTGTCGTTCGCGAGACGCGGCCCGTGAATGCTGGTTACGGGTACGGCTACCAGACCGATGCGAGCGCGAGCGTCTCCGTCGGTACGCCGAATCCCTACTACGTCTCGAGCATGCCGCCCCAGCCGCTCTACGAGACGATGACGGCCTCGCCTGGCTACGGCTACGTGTGGATCGACGGCTACTGGCACTGGAACAGCTACGAGTGGGTCTGGGTCAGCGGTCGCTGGGAGCGCCAGCAAGAGGGGTACGTCTACATCCAGCCGTACTACGACTATTCGGGCGGCTCGTACGTGTACACGCCGGGCTACTGGTCGACCCGCGATCGCGTCCCGTCGAACTGGACCGTTCGCGACCATCGCGACGGCCGGCCGCCGACGTACACGCCGCCTCCGGGCTGGCACGCGACCCCGCCGCCGACCGCCGGTGGTGGCCACGCCGGTGGCAACGTCGGCACGCCTCCTCCGGGTGGTCATCGTCCGCCGACCGGCACGTGGACGCCGCCTGGCCACACGCGCCCGCCCGTCGGTCCCGGCACCGGCGCTGGCGCCGGCCAGGGTGGCTCGCGCCCGCAGCCGCCGAACGGCGCCGTGAGGCCCCCGCCGCGCGACATGGGGGGTGGTCGTCCGACCGCGCCGCCGACCGGTGGTGGGTCGCGTCCGCTGCAGCCGCCGAACGGCGCGGTGAAGCCGCCGCCGCGCGACATGGGAGGTGGTCGCCCGACCGCGCCACCGACCGGTGGTGGGTCGCGTCCGCTGCAGCCGCCGAACGGCGCGGTGAAGCCGCCGCCGCGCGACATGGGCCCGAGCCCGACGCCGCCGCACCCGCAGGCGCCGCCGCACGGACGCCCGGTCGCGCCGCCGCCGACCTCGCGCACGCCGTCGCGCCCGTCGGCGCCGCCGCCCAGCTCGCGCCCGTCGGCACCCGCGCATCCGTCGGGGCCGCCGGCCAGCTCGCACCCGTCGCGCCGGCACTAGGCCGGCTATTCGACGCGCAGCGCGCGCTCGAACTCTTCGGGGTTCGAGCTCGCGTAGATCGCGGTCTCCATCGAGACCAGGCCTGCGTTGACGAGATCGATCAGGTGCTGATCGAAGAGCTGCATCGAGTACAGGTCGCGGCCCTTGCGGATCAGATCGGGGATGTCGCCGAGGCGGCCCGAGCGCACGCACTCGCGGATCGTGCGGGTCACGCGCAGGATCTCGACCGCAGGCAGGCGGCGGCGGCCGTCCTTGCTCGCGAGCAGGCGCAGCGAGATCACGGCCTGCAGGCAGTCACCGAGCCGGTCGCGGATCACGTCCTGCGCGTCCGTCTCGAACAGACCGACGTAGCGCTGGATCGTGTTGACGGCGTCGGGCGTGTGGATCGCCGATAGCACGAGGTGGCCGGTCTCGGCGGCCTTGAGCGCGGTCGCCGCGGTCTCGCGGTCGCGGATCTCGCCGACGAGGATGACGTCGGGATCCTGGCGCATCGCCGCGGTCATCGCGTCGCGGAACGACTCGGTGTCCGCGCCGACCTCGCGCTGGATGATCATGCACTTCTGCGGCTCGTGGATGAACTCGATCGGATCCTCGATCGTGACGATGTGCGCGTGCCGCGTCTCGTTGATGTAGCGCAGCATCGCGGCCATCGTCGTCGTCTTGCCGTTGCCGGTCGCGCCGGTGATGAGCACGAGCCCGCGCCGCGCGTCGGCGATCTCGGCGAGCACGGGCGGCAGGTTGAGCTGCTCGATCGACAGCACCTGGATCGGGATCAGGCGCATCACGATGCCGACCGCGCCGCGCTGGCGGAAGATCGATGCGCGGAACCGGCCGCGCTGGGCGAGCGAGTACGAGACATCGATCTCGGCGAACCGCCGCGCGAAGTCGACGGTGATGCTGCGATCCTCGAGGATCATCCGCGCGATCGCCTCGGTGTCTGCCGCGGTCAGCGGCGGCACCTTGATCGCGCCGAGCAGCTCGCCGTGCAGGCGGTAATGCGGCGGGTAACCGACCTCGAAGTGGATGTCAGAGACCCCGCGTTCGATGCCAAATGCCAGGAGCTTGTGAAACGCGTTCCGGTCCATGAGCGAATCGCTTCGCGGCAGCCGCAGGGCCGCTGCAATCGGCGCTCAGTTTAGACCAGGACCGCCGGGTTCAGGCTCTCCGTCGGACGAATTTTCTGGCCGCCGCAGGCTCGACAGCAGCGCCTCCCCCGTCGCTTCGTCATCGCTGAGCGGCTGCCAGATCGGCCCGGTGGTCGCCGCCGGGTGTGATGAGTGTTCGGCCGGCGGCTCGGATGCGCGCGGGCGCGCACGGTCGCTGCCGAGGCCAGACGCAAACTCTGCTCCCTCGCTGCGCGTCCCGGCGCTGAGCGCGAGCTCTGCTCTGTCCGCCTGCGTGCCGGGGAGCGAGAAGTCGCTCGTGATCTCGTCCTCGGCGCGGCCGAACACGTTGCGCGGGATCCCCCTCTTGCTGCCCGCGGCGCTCGGGATCGCCAGGTCGCGCTCGTCATCGTCTTCTTCTTCGTCGTCGTCCTGGGGGCGCGACGAGATCTTCGGCGGCGCCGGCATGCTCGACGACACGCTGCGCAGCTCGGCGCGCACGTGGTCGGGCAGTGTCGGGAACGGCGGTCCGGGGCGCGCCATGTAATAGCCCTGCCCGTAGCGCAAACCGAGGTCGCGTAGCGCGGCGACGTCCTCGACCTGCTCGATCCCCTCGGCGATCATCACCGCGTCGATCGTCTCGGCGATGTGGCGCAGCGAGCGCAGCATCTCGCGCTTGACCGTCGAGCGCGCGATACCGCGGACCAGCACGTCGGAGATCTTGATGAAGTGCGGGCGCAGCGACATCACGGTCTCGAGGTTCGAGTGCCGGGTGCCGACGTCGTCGATCGCCACGCCGAAGCCCATCGCGGTGTACGTCGCGAGCGCGCGCTTGAACGACGCGAAGTTCTCGATCGCGAGCCGCTCGGTGATCTCGAACACGATGTTCGCGGGCGTCAACCCGGCGGCCGTCAACAGGTTGCCGACCTCCACCTCGATGAACGCCGCGTCGTAGAACGACATCGGCAACAGGTTGACGAACAGCCGGTGGACCGGCTCGAGCGACATCGCGTTGCGCAGCGCGCCGCGGAAGCACGCGCGGTCGAGCTCGACGGTCAGATCGACCTCGTCGGCGATCGCGAACAGCGTCGCGGGCGACTCGAAGCCGGTCCCGCGCGGGCCGCGCGTCAACGCCTCGAACGCGAAGATGTCACCGGTGCCGAGATCGACGATCGGCTGGTACACGCTGGTCAGACCCTCGCCGAGGATCACGTCCTGGAGCGTCGTGCGGTCGCGGTGCGCCTTGCGCTCGCCCAGGTTGCGCGCGTTGTCCACCGCATCGTTGACGAGGCGCGCGGTCAGGCGCTCGGGACGGATCAGCGAGTTGCCGAGCACGCGCGCCGAGCCGACCGTGATGCGGGGCTGCTCGCGCAGGACCTCGCTCACCATCGGTGCCAGCGCCTCCTCGATCGCGCGCTCGACACTGGACGCGAGCGCCTCGAGGTCGATGCGATGCGCGCCGCGCGGCGCCAGGATGATCAGGTAGCCGTCGCCATCGCCGGAGCGACAGATCAGGTCCGCCGGATCGAGCACCGAGCCCCGCAGCCGGTCGAGCACCGCCGCCGCGTGATCGTAGATCTCGCTGTGGTGCGCGACGCCGAGGTCGAGCTCGACGCGATGCAGCCGCGACAGGTCGACCATCAGGCAGGACAGCGAGCGATCGCGACTGAGGATCGACGTCACCTCGTGCATCCGCTCCTGGTACGGCCGGAATCGATCGACCTCGGCCTCGCGCACGCGGCCGAAAGGCCGGCTGCGATTCGTCCCCGAGCCGGCGTCGCCCGACGAGAAGAAGTGGATGCGCCCCGGTCCACCGCGCTTGGCGCCGCGCAGTGCGGCCTCGGCCGCGGTGAGCAGGCCCTCGGGCTCGGCCGCGTCCTCGGGCAGACACGCGACGCCGATCGAGAGCGACAGCTTGCGGTTGCCCGGCATCGTCGCCAGCGCGACCGCATCGCGCAGCCGCCCCGCCTTGGTCAGCGCGCCCGCCTTCGCCGTCTCCGGCAACAGCAGCACGAACTCCTCGCCCGAGTAGCGCGCGACGACGTCGCTCGACCGCACGCGATCGGGAGACTCGTCCTCGTTGAGGATCGTCGCGATCTTGCGCAGGATCTCGTCGCCGACCTGATAGCCGAGGTCGTAGTTGATCGTCGAGAATTGATCGATGTCGGCGATCAGCAGCGACATCGGCTGGCTGTAGCGGTTCGCGCGCGCGACCTCCTCGCGCAGCCGCTCCTGGAACGCGCGGTGCGTGTAGAGACTGGTCAGCGGATCGCGCAATGTCAGCGCGTCGAGCTGGTTGCCCATCTGCGCGAGCTGCTCGGTCGCCGCCGAGATCTCGCGGCCGCGCTCGGAGAGCTGCGCCTCGAGGATGCGCTCGTGCTCCCGGAGCTGGTTGTTGACCTGGCGCAGCTCGTCGACCAGCCGGTTGTTGTCACGCTCGAGCCTGAAGGTGTGGATGAGCTGTTCGACCACCTGCAGCAGGTCGGTCAGCTTCCACGGCTTGGTGATCACGTAGTGGAGATGACCGGCATTGATCGCGTTGATCAGCTCCTCGGACTCCGGAAATCCGGTGACGACCGCGCGCCGGCACTGCGGGCGTAGCTCCGCGACGCGCGCCAGGAGCTCCGCGCCGGGCAGACCCGGCATGTGCAGATCCGCGAGCACCGCGGCGACATCCGCGTGCTGATCGATCAGAGCGAGCGCTTCCTCACCACTCGTGGCGAGGAGCACGAAGCAGCGCGCGCCCAGCACCCGCCTGAGCGCATTCAGGTTGTTCTGGTCGTCGTCGACACAGATCACGATCGGTTTGCCAGGCTCTTCCATCGATACCGGTTCGTGGCTCTCGAGGACTGCCAATGTGTCCCCAGTATACGCAGGGTCGACCGGCCCCCGGAACCTTGAACGGGGGGCACTGCAAAATTCCACAGCGCCGCTACATGCGCCTACATGGGCAAGATCTTCACTCCCGCGAGCCGCTCCACACACATCGTGAGTCCGAGCAGGAAGATGATGCCGGCGAGCGCGGGCAACACGGTGCGGCGGTAGCGGTCGCCGCCGGCCAGGCGCGCCAGGCCGTAGAACACGGGGAGCGCGACCAGCACGATCGAGAGCTGGCCCAGCTCGACGCCGATGTTGAAGCACAGCAGCGGCACGACCACGTCGCGCGGTGGCAGCAGCTCCGCGAGCGTCGCCGCGAAGCCCAGGCCATGGACGAGCCCGAAACCGAACGTCAGGCCGTAGCGCCACTGGACATCCGGACGCACCACGTCCTCCGCCGCGGTGTACGCGATCGACAGCGCGATCAGCGTCTCGACCAGCTGGCCCGGCAGCGTGACGTAGCCGAGCGCCGCCGCGATCAGCGAGATCGAGTGCGCGACGGTGAACGCGGTGATCACGGCCGCGGTCGAGCGCAAGGTCGGCAGGAACGCGCGCGTGCGCCAGCTGTCATGACGCGGGCCGCGCACCAGCATGACGACGAGCAGCAGCGCGAGCACGAAGCAGATGTGGTCGACGCCGGTGTAGATGTGGTCCATCCCGGTGCGGACCCACGCGAGCAGCGACGGCGATTGCCCGGCGCGCAGCGTGAGCGTCGCCTGATCGGCGCGCACGATCGTCTGGATCGGCTGCGTGCCCGGCGCGGCGAGCTGGACGATCACCTCCTGCCGCGGATCGAGCGTGAACAGCGCCGTCAGATCGAGCGCGAGCGCATCGCCATGCGGGCACGTCGCCGTCCACGTGATCGCGAGGAACTTCGCGTCGGCGGCGGCCGCCTTCGGCGTGTCCGCGGTGCAGCCGGCGAGCACGAGCCAGCGCTGGACGTACGGCGCGACCGCCGCGTGCGCGAGGGCAGCGGCGACCGTCGGTCGGGCATCGGCCGGCAGGCCCATCGGCTCGGTGACGTCGGTCGCCGCGCAGCGCAGCTCGACCGCGACGCTGCGATCGTGGATCGCGAGGTCGACATACTTGACGCTCGTCTGATGCGCGAACGCGCGCGGCACGAACCCGAGGACCACGAGCACGAACACGGCGCGATGCACCGCGCGGTTGTAGCCTGAACGACGCGCTCGGGCGAAGGAACGCGCCGCGCGAGTCGACTCAGTACTGACAGAGGTACGCGTAGCTGCCGCTGTCGGGGAACTCGCTCGCATCGCAGGGCCGGTCGTCCCACTGCTTGCCGATGCGCTCGCCCGCGACGATCACGCAGTCTTCTTCGTACGTCGCGTCGGGGCCGCCGCTGTTCGGCTCGCCGGTGTGCCAGTTCGTGAACTGAAGCGGCGTGCCGTCCTCCCACACGAACGTGCCTTCGGTGACGAGATCGCTCGCGCCGATCCACGTGTTCGCGGTGCCGACGAACGACTCGGCGAACGTGTCGAGCGCCGCGTCCTCGAGGTACGCGAGGTGCGCCGTCATCGCGGCGCACGCTGCCTTTGCGTCGACGTAGGTCGCCGGCGTTGCCACGAACACGAGACACGAGCCATCGGGTGCGAGCTGTGCCATCGTGCCGCCCGCGCACGCGCGCGCATCGATCGGTGCGTCTGCGCCCGCATCGATCGTCGCCGCGCCATCGACGACGCTGCCATCCGCCGCGCCTCCCGGCGCGAGCCGCGCGTCGCAGCCCGTCAGCAGCAGGACGGCGGCGGCGGTGCAGCACCTCATCTACCTTATTGTGCCCGATCGTGTAGGTTTCGGGCACATGAGTCGTCAAGCGCCCCTCGTCTTCATCATGGCGGCAGGTCTGGGCACGCGGATGAAGAGCGACACGGCCAAGGTCCTCCACCAGATCGCCGGCCGGCCGCTGCTGCACTGGGTGGTGGGAGCGGCACGCACGGCGGGCGCCGAGCGGGTCGTCGCGATCCTCGGCCACCAGCACGAGGCCGTGAAGGCCGCGCTCGCCGCCAGCTTCGGCGCGGGCAGCGTCGAGATCGCGCTCCAGCCGGAGCAGCGTGGCACCGGTCACGCGGTGCGCTGCGCGCTGCCGGCCGTGCAGGGCGAGGCCGACGATCGCATCGTCGTCATCCTCAGCGGCGACGCGCCCCTGCTCGGTGGCGAGCGGATCGCCGAGCTCGTCCGCGCGTGCGCCGACTCGCCTGCCGGACTCGCGCTGCTCTCGACGCGCCCCGACCGCGACATGCCATACGGCCGGCTCGTCCGCGACGCGAGCGGCGTGCTCGAGCGCATCGTCGAGCATGCCGACGCCACGCCGGAGCAGCGCCAGATCGCGGATACCAACGCCGGCTTCTACGCGATCCGGCTCGGCCACCTGCGCGCGGACCTCCAGGCGCTGCGCGCCGACAACGCGAAGGGCGAGCTGTACCTGACCGACCTGATCGCGGCGGCGTACAGGCGCGGAGGCGCGACCGCGATCGACGCGCCGTTCACCGAGGTGTCGGGGATCAACGACCGCGTCGACCTCGCGACCGTCGAGGCCGAGGCGCGCCGCCGCATCAACGAGGCCTGGATGCGCAAGGGCGTGACGATGGTCGATCCGCGCGCGACGTACATCGATGC
>DAIRFU010000581.1:0-4573 GCA_036794935.1 Kofleriaceae bacterium
GCCCGAGCGAGTCGAGGTCGCTGCCTATTACGTCGTCGCAGAAGCACTTACCAATGTTGCGAAGCACGCCGAGGCGTCTGTAGCGCACATCGACGTCGGATCGCGAGATGGGGTGCTCGAGCTGTGTGTACGCGACGAATAGAGCGCCGCGCCGCCGCCGACCGCAACCGCGAGCAACGCGACCGCGAGCGCGAACCGCCAGCTGCGCGGCTTGCGCCGCAGCTTGACCGATGCATCGCGTAGCGCGATCGAGTGCGTGTCGCTCTGCTCGATCGCCTGGAGCTCTTGCGTGATCGCAGCCGGCAGCGGCGGCGGAGCACTGACGCGCGACGGCCTGCCGATCGCTCGGCTGACCTTGCCGATCTTTTCGGCGAGCTTGACCGCGCCGAGCGACTTCAAGATCTGGCCGAGCGTGCCGGTGTCGAAGATGCCGCCCGCGCGATCGGCGGCCGCGCGTAAATCGGCTGCGAATGCACGGATCGACGGATAGCGCCGCGCTAGATCGCGTTCGAGTGCGCGCGCGACGACGTCATCGATCCGCGGCGGCAGCCCGGCGACCCGGGACGTCACGCGCGGAATCTCCTCCTCGGTGATCGCCTTCCAGATCTGGTAGTCGCTGTCGCGCTGGAACAGCCGGCCGCCGGTCAGCGACTCCCACAGCACGACGCCCATCGAGAACACGTCGGCGCGCGCATCGATCCGCTCGCCTCGGATCTGCTCGGGCGCCATGTACGGCAGCTTGCCCTTGAGCATCCCGGTGCGCGTGCGCGTGCCTTCGGTGAGCACCTTGCTGACGCCGAAGTCGAGCAGCTTGCACGCGCCCTCGGTCGTGATCATGAGGTTCTGCGGCGACACGTCGCGATGCACGATCGGCATCGGAGATCCGTCGAGATCGACGTGCTCGTGCGCGAACCGCAGGCCGTCGCAGATCTGGCCGAGCACCGTGGCGCTGACGCGCAGCTCGACGGCGCGGCCGCGCGGCAAGAGCTTCATCAGGTCGCCCCACACGAGCCCGTCGAGGTACTCCATCGCGAGGAACACCTCGCCGTCCACCTCGCCGAGCTCGTAGACCTGACAGATGTTCGGATGATCGAGGCGTGCCGCGACGCGGCCCTCGTTGACGAACATCTCGCGAAACTCGGGATCCTCGCCGAGGTGCGGCAGGATCCGCTTGATCACGAGCAGCTTCGCGAACCCGCCGACGCCGGACATCCGCGCGAGGAACACCTCGGCCATGCCGCCGCGAGCGAGTAGCGTGAGCAGCTCGTAGCGCCCGAACATCTGACTTTTCGGCGCGGGGTCCAGGCGATCGAGAGTACCTCAGCTCTCGACGGTGACGATCGCGCCCGGCGCGACGGCGAACCGGGTCCCGCCGCCGCCCGGAGAGCGCTCGAGCAGGCGCGCGCCCGCGAGACCGGCCTCGACGAGGTCGCGCCTGCACCGGCCGATCAGCACGTTGATCTCGGGCCGGCTCACGCCGGGGTTGCGCGGCCACACGATCGCGCGCACGACGTCGTCGGGAATGAAGTCACCCGGCTGGTAACCGGCCGGCGGCCTGAGCAGCGCGATCACCAGATCGAGGCGCTTGTCGGCGAGGAACAGCGCGCGCTCGCCCTCGGCCGTCGTCAGCACGACCCGCCCGCCGCGCGGCAGGATCTCGATCGCGACCTGCGACGGCAGATCGTTCACCGTCGCGACCGCGGTCGTCGCGTCGTGCGCGACCTGACTCACCGTGAACAGCTCCTTGCGAAACGCGATCGCGTCGCCGACCACCAGCGGCTCCATCGCGCCGGCCTCGAGCGCGGCGCCGTTGCGCGTCGCCTTCGCGACCGTCGGCTCGAGGTAGAGCTCGCCCTGCGCGATGTGGAAGCGCAGCGCGTGAGCCGGCCAGCGCTTGACGATCAGATCGTCGCCCTCGTCGCCGCCGATCACGAACGGGCTGTGCACGAGCCCGAAGCTGCCGCCCCGCGCGCGCTCGAGCCGCCAGCTCGCCGACGCGCTCCGGTCCGGCCGCTGGGCGTCGATCTGGACCTCGAGCGAGAGGCCGGGTACAGCGAGCGTGTCGCCATCGGCGAGCGCGGCCGGCTTGTCGAGCTTCTTGCCGTTGAGCTCGACGGGGCCGCGCCCGAGCGGCACGAGCTCGGCACCGTTCGCGGTCAGCCTGACCAGCGCATGACGGCGGCTGACACTCGGGTCATCGCAGACGAGATCGCAGTCTTGCTTGCGGCCGATCAGCAGCCCGTTTGGCCCGACGCGTCGTGAGGCTCCGTTAGGAACGGTCACGACGCAGCGAACACGACGGGCTTCCACGTCACCACTGTATTCGATTAGCCTTGGAGCGTGCGCGTCGCGTGGATCGTGTTGCTCGTCGCCGGTTGCTACACGGCGCCCGATTACGGCGGCACGCATTTCAAGTGCGATGCCGAGCACGCGTGTCCGGACGGCCAGCCGTGCGTCGACGGGGTCTGTGCCGGCAGCGCCGGTAGCGATGGCGGCAGCGACATGATCGATGCATCGCCGTCCACGATCGGCGTGCAGTGCGGCGCGACCATCTGCCCCACCGACCAGCAGTGCTGCGCGAGCATCATCGGTAGCGTGACGTGCATCGCGCTGACCGCGACCTGCGCCGGCTTCGCGGCGACCTGCGATGGCACCGAGGACTGCGCCGGCGGCCCGTGCTGCGAGACCGCTAGCCATACGATCGCGTGCGGCACGGCCTGCTCGATGCAGATCTGCCTCGAGGACGACGACTGCACGAACGCGAGCGCGTCGAGGTGTTGCGCGGCGATCGGCACCGGCGAACCGTGGGGCCGTTGCTATCCCGTGTGCCCGTAGTCCACGCGCAACAATGCGTTCCACGCGCGCGACGTGCGTGGGAGCGCGGCCTCGGTGAGCGCGCACGATCCAGCCTCGCGTAAGTCTCGTCGGCGTCACCCGCGCGCGCTGGTGCAGGGATTGCTGATGCCTTCCGCCATGCGATTTGCGATCTCGCTCGTGCTCGTGGCAGCGGCGTGCGGCACCGACGTGACCACGATGCCCGACGATCAGGACCAGAACAGCACGCTACCCGACGCCGCCGTGCCGCCCGCGGACAGCGGTCCGGTCGCCGACGCGATGCCGATTCCACCCGACGGCATTCCCACCGGCCTTTCGCCGTGCGACGAGGCCGTCTATCACTCCGACCTCGCGTGGATCCAGGCCAAGGTGTTCGATGTGTCGTGCACGACCGAGTGCCACGGCGACTCGCCGCCCGCTGCGATGATGAGCCTGCGTCCCGGTGATGCGCGCGCCTCGCTCGTCGGTGTGCCGTCGACGCAGTTCGCCGGCTGGGTGCGCGTGAGCCCCGGCAACCCGGGCGCGAGCATGTTGCTCGTGCAGCTCGGCGGTGAACCAGGCCCCGCGCTCGAGGGCTACATGCCGTGGGGCATGCCGCGGCTGTGCGACGAGAAGATCGACGCGATCCGGCGCTGGGTCGCGGCAGGCGCGCCACCCTGAGCTCGTCTTCTGACGAGGGCGTGCTGTGACAGGACACGCTGTCGACGATATGGTCGCGGCGATGAAGCTCCTCGCCTGGCTCTTGCCGCTGGCGCTCTGCGCGTGCGGCGGACGACAACCTGCGCCGCGCGTCGACCACGCCACGCTCGCGTTCACCCACGTCCGCGTGTTCGACGGCGAGCACGTGCTCGCGAACCAGGACGTGCTCGTCGATGGCGACCGCATCGTGGCCGTCGGTCCGGATCTCGCGATCCCGTCCGGCGCCACCATCGTCGAGGGCACGGGGCGCACGCTATTGCCCGGCCTGTTCGACGCGCACGCGCATATCCAGGACGGCTCTCAGCTCGAGCAGTCGCTCGCATTCGGCGTGACCACCGTGCTCGACATGTTCACGTTCCCCCAGCTCGCGCACACGCTCCGCGCCCAGGACCGGACCGATCGCGCCGATCTGCGGTCGGCCGGTTTCCTCGCCACCGCTCCCGGTGGGCATGGCACCGAGTACGGCTTCGAGATCCCGACGATCACCGCCGCGCAGGACGCCCAGGCATTCGCGGACGCGCGATTCGCCGAGGGCTCGGACTACCTCAAGATCGTCTACGACGGCGGCAGCGCGTACGGCCGGACCATCCCGACGATCAGCGCCGAGACCCTTCGCGCGCTGATCGAGGCTGCGCATGCCCGCAACAAGCTCGCCGTCGTTCACATCGGCAGCTACGCCGAGGCCCGGACCGCGCTCGAGAGTGGCGCCGATGGCCTGATGCACCTGTTCCGCGACCAGGCCCCCGAGGCGGACTTCGGCGCGCTTGCCGCCCGCACCCACGCGTTCGTGACCCCGACGCTCGCGGTGCTGAACACGCTGATCGGCGTGAAGACCGAGATCGGCGTCGACCCGGCCATCGCGCCCTACCTCGAGATGCCGGCGCAGCGCGGGCTCGCGGCGACATTCCCGATCCACGCGAAGGCCACGCCACGCGCAGCGGAGCTCGCGATCGCGCAGCTGCGCGACGCGCACGTCCCGGTGCTGTGCGGCACGGATGCACCGAACCCGGGCACCACGTACGGCGCGAGTGTTCACGAC
>DAIRFU010000582.1:0-4573 GCA_036794935.1 Kofleriaceae bacterium
CGGCTGTACGCGAAGCCCGCCCTGATGCAGCAGCTGCTCGAGCTCGATCCGGGCCAGATGACCCAGCTCGTCGCCCGGCTCGACACCGTGCAGGGCCTGTACGAGACCCTGTCGCAGTTCGCCCCGAAGGCCACGCCGCGACCATCGTTCCAGGCCGAGACCGGCGTCCAGATCCCGCTGGACGAGCGAGTCTGTGCAACGCTCGAGAAGTTCTTGCTCGACCGGCCAGGACCCGAGATGGCGGCCGCTCGTATGCGCGTGCTCCAGCACGAGCAGCTCAAGAGCCGGTTCATCGACAACCTCGCGCCCGAGCAGCGCAAGACGATCTTCAAGCTCGTCGCGAGCGGCACGCTCGAGCCGACGCTCGTCGACAAGCTGCGCGATGCCGCGCGGGCCGGACAGGGCGCCGAGGCCGCGCGTGCGTTGATGAAGCTCGGCAGCGAGGCGCACGACGAGCTCGTGGCGCTTCGCGAGGACCTCATCTTCCGCAAGGAGATCGAGCACGTCGACAAGGAGGTCAATGTCGATGGGCTCTCGATCAATCCGTATCAGCTGTGCCTGTCGTTCTGGGGCATCGAGCCGCTGTCCACGAAGGACGTCACGGTCGAGGAGCGCCAGCAGGAGGTGAACCCCGACGGGATTCTGGGAGCGGACGGCAAGGTCGTCTACCGGCCGCTGACGATCGAGGAGCGCATCGAGCTCGAGACCAAGCTCCTCGATCCGTTCGCGTGCAGGCTGCGCGCGGAGATCCACGAGAGTGTCGTCGACGATGACGACATGAAGGCGATCTGCCAGCGGTTCGAGTGCGAGACGAAGCCATTCCTTCGCCACTTCCGGACGCTCGGCAGGGCGCCGGGGCCGATGCTCACCGAGTACTACAACCGCAAGTACGCCGGCCACGACCTGCGCGGCGAAGTCAACGAGTACGTCTCGGATGGCGAGATGGTCGAGTGCGAGCGCATCCTCGGCTTTCGCATCGACTCGGCCACGGTCGGCATCATCAACGGCCAGGTCGCGGAGCATGGTGGCGGCAAGGCGGCCGATGCCGCGAAGATCTACGTCGATCTCGCGCAGGCCCTTCGCGAGACGTTCACGGACAGAGGCGTGCCGCTGACACAGGTGACCTCGGACTATGCCGAACAGCTGTGCAGCTGGATGTACGAACCGCAGGGCTACAGACCCCCGTTCGGGCTGCCACCGACCACGTTCGCGAGCTGCAGCAAGAGCGAGCTGCTGAAGAGCTGGGACAACTACGAAGGCGTCATTCTCGGCAAGCGCAAGGAAGTCGCCGAACGCACGACGCTCGGACCGGAACACATTCACCCGATCGAGCTGCTCTCGAATGCAGTCCTCGAGAAGGGCGGCGATCTCGCGAAGAAGATCCAGCGCTTCTTCGGCCCGAAGCTCTACGGCGCGGTCGACGATGAATCAGCGGACATCCTGGAGAAGATGGGGCTCACCGCCCAGGCAGCTGCCGCCCGTGCAGCCGCCGCAAAACAGCGGCTGCTCGCGTCGGACCCGGAGCAGGGCATCGAACAGCAGGCGAAGGATGCATATGCCGCGAAGGCGGCGGGCCTGTTCAAGTCGATCTCGACGCTGCCGCCGTCGCTAGATCTGATGCTCGTCGCGCCACTCGCGGCGATCTTCAAGAGCTACGAGCCCGAGGTCCTGCCGGGAGCGCCGCAGTTCGGGAGCCCCAAGACGAAGTCGGTGGAGGAGAGGCCACCCCGGAGCTTCAAGGGCTTCTATCGGCTGGAGTACGGAATCGATCCGCGCGATCACGTCGCCCGGATCCTCAAGAGCCACCAGGATCGGGGTAAGGACGTCACGCTCGCCGCACAGCTGTTTGGTGTCGAGGTCGCCGCCGAGGCCGTCGCGCCCCAAGGTGACGAGCTCGTGATCGACGTGCGCAACGAGCACCTGGTCCGCCACAACTTCACGGTCGAAACTGCACACGGCGTCGCCCGCGAGCTGTGGAACGCGATCCACGAGGGCACGCGCTTCAACGTCGTCATCACCAAGCTCTACACCGACTTCGCCGAGGAGGAGCAACGGCTCATTCGCATGGCGTTTCGCCGGCTGTCGGGCGGCCTCGATCTCCAGTTCTACATCCAGCAGAAGCTGCTGCAAATGAAGGGCGAGCACGTCACCGCGGTCGGTGGCGAAGGCACGAAGGACGCGCACGGCGACGGTTTCACGAGCAAGACCACGATCGCGCTCGGTGAGAGCGACCTCAACAAGCTCGAGACCGACCTGAGCGCGGCACAGCACGGCACGGTCGACACGTACGCGATGATGCGGTCGGCGGCGAACAACCGCGACGTCGATACGATCATGCGGCTCGCCGATGAGACGGAGCAGGTGGACCGGGCGAAGATCCTCCAGGACCGCGATCTGATGGACAAGCTGCGATCCGCTTGCGACGCGATCGCGTGGGATCGCGTCTACAAGACACTGACCAACCAGGCGGACCTTGTCGATCGCCTCTACCAGCGCGGCGGTGGGGCGGGCACGGACGAGAAGGGCATGCGCGAGGACATCAAGGCCCATGTCCGGCGCCTCCGCAAACGCTTCGACAAAGAGGTTCGTGCCGACGAGGAGACGCGCAAGAAGAGCGGTCAGCCGCCTCGCAGCCCCCAGCAGCTCGACGACGCCATCACCACGAAGGTGAAGCAGGAGTGTCAGCAGCTGATGGCCAACATCTCGGTGCGCAGGATCATCGAGGAGGAGCTGTCGGCCGACGAGCTGTCGGATGTCGAGGCTCTGATCCTCGACGCGGGCGAGGCCTCCACCCAGGCCGACGTGCTACGTCGCGGCAAGGACGCCGACGCGATCATTGCCGGCATCCGCAATACGCCCCCGGCCGAACGCGCGCGGCTGCGCGGCGACGCGGCGTACCTGGAGAAGCTCGCGCTGCGATTGCCGGTCCCCGACGACTATCGCCAGGCGATGGACGCGCTGATGTCCGATCGCGGTGGCGACGAC
Source organism: Kofleriaceae bacterium (assembly GCA_036794935.1). Classification (GTDB taxonomy): domain Bacteria; phylum Myxococcota_A; class Polyangia; order Haliangiales; family Haliangiaceae; genus JABFXX01. The sequence continues at coordinate 2,986 of DAIRFU010000582.1, forward strand.
AAGGTCGAGAAGATCGACGCGCGCGCGAGTGAGAGCGAGCCGCGCGAGATGCTACGCGATCTCGTCGATCTCGATCCCGGCGAGCTGAAGCGGCTGCAGGCCGATCCGGACCTGCAGGCCAAGCTGCTCGCCGCGTTTACCGATCCAGACCAGCGGGCGCTCGCGCGCAAGATCCTGACGACGAAGCTCGCCGAGCCCGATCCCGAGGCGCCGCCGGACAAGCAGCAGGAGCAGGCCGATCAGGCGCGTATCAAGTTCCTGGTGGAGAACGCGCGCAACCGGCTGCGCGTGCCCCTGACCGACAAGCTCGGCTGGCCGACGATGCTCGAGCAATCCATCGAGGTCTACAAGATGGAGCTCGAGGCGCGGGTTTCGGGGGTCGACGAGTCCGGCAGACACGTGCTGCTCGCGTTCAGCAAGGATGAGACTGCGGAGGACCGTGCACATCGCGAGAACACCGCACTGGCGCTTCGCCGCGCGATCTGGCGCGACGTCCACCACGAGGTCGTCGCCTGGGCGAGGACTGCCGAGCACGACAAGCCACGCCGCACGCTCTCGGAGGTGTGGACGGCGCAGGAGATGACCGACGTCGTGCGGCGGGCGGTCCTGCACGAGCGCGATCCCTCGAGCGAGCGGATCCTGAACAACCTCGGCGCCACCGTGGACGCGCCCGTCATGGCCGGCAGCATGGCCTCGGGCCAGACGCGCAAGGTCGAGCTCGATGACAATCAACCCGAGTTGCTCGTCGCGATCCGCGGCGCGTCCGATCAGGTCCTGGTCGACGAGTGGTCGAACGTCAAGCTGCCGTCGCTGACGAACGGCCCGAGCCTCGCGGACGTCTACGCAGACTACAAGCTTGCAAAGGACAGCACGAAGCCGCGTGGCGAGCTGCTGCCAACCCATGATGCCGAGATGGCGCTCCACAAGAAGCGCCTGGCGTTCACGAACTACACGATTGATGTCTCGACGAAGTTCGAGGAGCTCGTGCTGCCGCACGTCGGGAGCTCCGACGAGCGCAAGCTGACGCGCGACGGTGGGACGAGCCGGCTGCGCGAGCGCGACAACAAGAAGTACAACGAGCTGCTGGATGCCGCGCGCGAACGTGTCGTCAGGCTGTCGAAGGGTGATGCGCGATTCCTCGTCGCCAAGGCGATCCACCTCGACACCGAGGACTTCGAGCTGCTCGATACGCCGAACCGCGACGCGATCGCGGGTTACGCGCATCGTGACTCGAAGTTCCTGCGCTCGCGTGGCACGCAGGCAGGCTCCGGCTGGGCCGCCGATGACGAGGCGCAGGTCGTCGACCAGCGCATGATGCAGTACGGCCACGAGGTGGCCGCCTCGCAGACGAACGTCGAGGGTGGCGCCGGCATCATCACGCAATCCGAGGGCCGTCAGTCGCTGTGGCATCTGGGTACGGAGGTAGTCCAGCGTGGCATCAGCGCGCTGCTGACCGACGATGTCGGCGCCTCGGCTGAACAGACCGTCGTTACCCCCGCCTTCCGCGCGGACGTGCAAGACACCGGGTCCGGCGTCGGGCTGCTGTCGCACCTGCTCCACGAGGAGATTGGCAATGCGGTCCAAGTCC
>DAIRFU010000583.1:0-4572 GCA_036794935.1 Kofleriaceae bacterium
CGCTCCGTTGCGGTTCGCGACGTGGCCCCTGCGAGGCCTCCCCTAAGCGCTGAAAACTCCGAGGGCGGCGAGTGGTCCGGCCCTTGCCTATCGCGGTGGCGTGCGTATCGCTTCGCTTGGCCTCCTCTCTGTCGCGCTGGCTGGCTGTCTCGACCTTGCCGGGTCGGGGTCGACCGGGACCGATCTGACCTCGGTCGGCGGCGACGAATTCGTGATCGACTTCGACGCGTTCGTCGATGTCGCGCCGGGCGCCTCGGACGACGCCGTCAAGGGTGCGATCCACCTCCAGCTCAAGAGCGCGCTCGGCGCGCTGCGCGAGCAGGGCATCGGCGTCGCCGACCGCGACGCGATCCGCAACCTGGCACATCCCGATCTCGTGCGGACCCGGCTCGCGGTCGCGCGCGACGACGGCACCGTCTCGCACGAGGTCGATCGCGTGCGCTACCACTATCACGATCAGGCGCTGTGCGAGACCGGCGGCTGCACCGGCAGCACGGTCGATGTCACGCTGCTGTTCGGTGACTTCGTCGCGCGCGCGGGCGAGCTGATCGGTCCGTGCTCGGATGACCCGGCGACCGAGCCGGACTCGCTCTGGTACCACTACCAGCCCAACCTCGCGGCCTGCAAAGCCGCGATCGTCGCGGAGCGGAACCAGATCGAAAGCGCGCGCGCCCTGCTCGCCGATACGGCGGCGCAGATCAGCACGCGCGACGCAGACCGCCGGTTCTTGACGACGCGCGCCGCACTCGTGCCGGTCACGGCCGCGCCCGACATGTGGCCGGAGCACGATCAGCTGTGGGGCTTCGCCGGCGATCCGGCGCGGGAAAAGCTCGTCGTCTACTCGTTCTTCGGTGTCGACAGCGACATGAGCCAGCCGACCGACCTCGGCATCGTCGAGTACATGCGGTTCGAGCGCGAGCTGCGCAGGCGGATGCCGGCGCTGCGCGTGACCGAGACCAACCCGACCGCGTGGCTGCTCGACTTCTACATCGACGGCCAGAAGCTCCCGAACGTGACCTGGGATGACGTCGAGCGCTGGATCGTCGATCGCACCGGGTTTCCGGCCGCGGTCGGTAGCAACGCGGCCCGGCGCGCCGAGCTGCTGCGCCAGGTGGTCGCGAACTTCTCCGAGCGCTGGATCGTGTGGACCGCACCGGTCACCGTCGAGCGAAACGGCGTCACGCGCACGATGACGGTCGAGGTCCGCACCTGGCATGGCTGGGAGGACGGCAGCGCCGAGATCCGCCAGCACGCCCGCTGGCGCTACCTCGAGGCGTTCTGGAACGCCGACGTGTTCGCGTACACCGGCCACAGCCATTTCGGCCACGGCCCGCTCGAGCCGTGGGAGTACACCGGCGCGAACTTCCCGGACCGCTACCAGACGATGCTGATCAACTCGTGCCTGTCGTTCAACTATTACGACGAGGACTTCCTCGGCATGCATCCGGGCGGCTCGGCGAAGCTCGACGTGGTCGTCAACGGCCTACCGGCGTACTGGCAGGGCATGGGCCAGGCGACCGCCGCGTACGTCGCCGGGATGGCCGGCGGTGCGGTGTCGTGGCGCCAGCTGCTCACCTCGATGCGCGTCGATCTGCCCTGGGAGTACGCGTACGACCCGATGCGCGCCGTCAACGGCGAGCTCGACAATCAGTTCTCCCCGCAGTCGGGCGCGATCACGATCGAGAACTGATCAGACCCGCTTGCCGGCGTAGGTGAGCTCGGGAGGGCGCGAGCGCTGGATACCGCTGATGCTCGAGAGCGGCGTCAGCTCGTGGTCCTTGAAGACGATGTGGTCCTCGCCCGCCCACTTGATGATCTCCTGCACCCTGTCCTCGAAGATCCGGCCATCGCTGAGCTGAATGACAACAGGTCGGCGCATCATCGCCGACTCTTCGAGCATGTCGATCACATCTCCGACGTCGAGCCGATGTCCCATGGGGTACCTCCTCGTCGAAGCGTCCCCGTGCGGTAGGGCGCCGGCAAGCGTGCGCCGCCGTCACATCAGCGGCAGGCCGGGTTCGCGACCGACATCGTCATGGTCATGCCGAGCTCCGTCGGATAGCTCACCGCGAGGTAGCAGATCTCGGAGGTCTGCACCCGTGCGAGCTCCGACGCGAGGATCCCGCTGCCGGTGACCGGCATGTCGGCCCATGCGAGCGACGCCTGCGCGTCGAGGTTCGCGGTCAGGTACGTGGGCGTGCCGTTCAGCATCGCGACGATCTCGAGCTTCGCGGCCTGGACCTCGCCGGTCGCGTACCAGCCCTGTGCCGTCACGCGCTGCCAGTGGAGGTCGATGCCGGCGATGTCGCAGTCCACCGTGCAACCCGCCGTCGTGGGCCGGATGTGGACGAACGGGACCGCATAGTCCCTCGCGCTCGCGAGCACCGCCGCGCTCGGCACGTGGACGTCCGAGAACGTGAGCTGGCCGTTCGCGAAGCCGAGCTCGTACGTGCCACTCGGCGCGTCTTCGCCGCCACGCGCGACGACTCCCATGGTCGCGGCGCCGGCGAGCTGGCCGACCTTGACCTCGGGGACGCCGATCGGCGTGCCGGGCTCGATCATCGGCGTCTGGTCGCCAAGCGCGGTGCCGTAGTACGGCTCGTCGAACGTGACCGTGCCGCTCGCCATGTCCATGCCCATCGCGCGCGGCACGAGGGTCTGGAGCGTCGTGCCCGCGTAGTCGATGCCGCGCTGCGCGTACGTGCCGGCGATCAGATCGCGCAGCGTCGCGGCGCGGCCGGCCGTGGTCAGCGTGTAGGCACCCGCGATCGCGAGGCGAACGTCGTGGCCGTGCTGGAGCGCGTCGATCGTACCGTCGTTGTCGATGTCGGGGTTCGCGTAGCGCAGCGCGAGGTTGTCGGTGCGGCCCATGCGGACCGCGGCGTCGTTGTCGATGCCGAGCGCACCGATCAGGTCGAGCCAGTCGACCGTGCCGTGGGCGCGGCCATCGCGGACCGCGACCGTGCCGACGTCGATCGCCCCGGGGCCCTGCGGCACGAGCGCGTCGAGCGCGTCGGCCTGCAGCGTCGCGACCTGCATGTCCTTGCCGACCTTCGTCCAGTCGGTGAACGTCACGACCCAGGCGGAGCCGGGCTCGACCGCGAGGTCGAAGCGGCCGTCCGCAGCCACGGTCGCGACGACGCGATCCGCGCTGTCCGGGTTCGCCGCCACGACGTGGGTCACGCTCGGCGCGCCGGCGAGGCGGCCGCTGATGTGAAACGCGCCGTCCGTGTCGGCGGTGGTGCATCCGGCGGTCAGCGCGAGCAGGGCGGCGAGGTTCTTCATCATGGTGTCCGCAGCTATTGCGGGCGCCGCGCCAACCTCAGCCGACTTCGTATGCGCCGTTAACCTCGCGCAAGCGCACGATCCGCAGCCGCCGCCCCGGGTATCCGCGCACGCAGCCGGGGTAGCGATCTACCCCCCGCGCGGCTCCCCTACATCGGCGGCGACCTGCGCCTAGCGGCGCTTCTTCGTGTAGCGGTCGATCCAGGCGAGCACCTCGTCGTGCCAGCGCTTGGAGTTCTGCGGCTTGAGCACCCAGTGGTTCTCGTCGGGGAACTCGAGGAAGCGGCTCGGGATGCCGCGGCGCTGCAGCGCGGTGAACGCAGCGATGCCGTGGCTCTCCGGGATCCGGTAGTCGCGCCCGCCGTGGATGACGAGCGTCGGCGTCTTCCAGTTCTTGACGAACGCCGACGGGCTCCACTTCGTGAACTCCTCGGGCTTGTCCCACGGCGTGCCCTTGTGCTCCCACTCCGGGAACCAGATCTCCTCGGTGTCGTAGTAGCCGAACTCGGTGTCGAAGATGCCGTCGTGGCAGACCAGCGCGTCGAACCGATCGGTGTGGCCGTTGAGCCAGTTGATCATGTAGCCGCCGTACGACGCGCCGAGCGCGGCCATCCGCTTGCCGTCCAGCCACTTGTACTTCGCGAGCGCGGCGTCGAGGCCGAGCATCAGATCCTGGTACGGCGCACCGCCCCAGTCCCCGCTGATCGCGTCGGTGAACGCCTGGCCGTAGCCGGTCGAGCCGTGGAAGTCGATGAACACGACCGCGTAGCCGGCGCCGGCGTAGAACTCGGGGTTCCAGCGATAATGGAAGTGATCGCCGAAGCTGCCCTGCGGACCGCCGTGGATGAGGAACGCGACCGGCGCCTTGCCGCCGCGATGGTTCGCCGGCTTGATCACGTAACCGTGGACGGTGTCGCCCTTCGCGCCCTTGAACGAGAACTGCTCGTACGGGCCCCACGCGATCTTCTTGACGCGCTCGGTGTTGAGGTGCGTGACCTGGCGGACGTCGCTGCCGTCCGGCCTCATCGAGTACAGCTCGGTCGGTGACGTCAGCGTGTCCTTCGCGAACACGAGGCGGTCGCCGGCGACCCGGATCGAGCCGTTCGTGCCCTTGTCGACGAGCGTCTTCGCCGCCCCGGTCGCGACGTCGATCGCGAACAGCGCGACGTTGCCGATGTGGTCGGCGGCCGTGTAGATCGTCTTGCCATCGCCGCTCCACGTGACCGCGCCGGCCGAGCGGTCCCACTGCTCGGTGAGCACGCGCAGCTTCCTGGTGCGCACGTCGTA
>DAIRFU010000584.1:0-4561 GCA_036794935.1 Kofleriaceae bacterium
GGCGGCGGTCATAGGCGCCGATCGCCGCGGCCGCGTCGATGATCCCCCCGGTGCGGAGCTTCCAGCGCAGCCGCCCGTCGGGGCGCAGCGCGTAGAAGTAGTGATCGGCCGAGCCGACGTAGACGAGGTCGCCGTGGACCTCGAAGTAGTGGATGCCGACCTCGGGGCGCGTCTGATAGATCGCGAGCTCCTTCATGTACGTCGGCGACGTCTCATCGCCATCGAGGATCGACAGATGCGCGCCGCCGCTCGCGCTGCGCGTCATGCCCTCGTCACCGGCGAGGATGATCGGGCGGCCGCCGATCGTGCCGGCCCAGCTCGCGTGGCTGTAGCCGAGCGTGAACCGGCCGAGCTCGACGTTGCTCGAGCCGAACCCGCCGCTGGTATCGAACGCGACCAGACCCTGCTGGGTGTTACACGCGTAGATCTTGTCGCCGTCGACATACAGGTCGTGCACGCCGCTCTCCTCGCCCGGGACGATCGCCATGCCCTCGCGTACCGGCGTCAGCGGATTCGTGACGTCGTAGCGCGGCACCGACTGGGTGTAGGTCGCGAGGTAGAGCTCCTTCTTGTTGTCGCGCTCCTGCACGAACAGCGAATGCGAGTACTCCTCGAGCAGGCCGACCATGTGCGGTGCACTCGGGTCCGTGACGTCGACGACCTGCGTGCGCTCCTGCGAGCCGAACGGCGCGAGGAACGCGACCACGTTCGTGCCGTCGTTGACGACGCGGATGTCGTTCCACGATCCGGCGTAGAACCCGAGGGCCCGCGGCGCGGTCGGGTCACTGATGTCGATGATGTCCATGCCGGTGATTCCGGCCAGGTACGCGCGCTGGCCGTCGATCACCAGGTTGAGCCCCTGCAGCTGGCGGTCGCCGTTGCTGCCGAGCTCGCCGACCAGCGAGATGCCGAGCGCGGGCTCGTCCTTCGGCGCGAACCGCTCGCCGGTCCCGTGCGCGATGCGCTCGCCGCGCTCGTTGTCGTAGTCGACATAGGTCACCGCGAGCGCGCCGTCCTCGGTGACGCACGCGGCGTACACGGAGATGTACGTCACGTCCTGGTACTCGTACGCCGATCGCTCGAAGTACCGCGTACCGTCGGACCACGTGTAGAACGTGTAGCCATCGCTCGCGTCGTGATCGTCCTCGTTACCGAGCCGCGAGAAGCCGGCCTTGCAGCTGCCCTCGTACCGCGGGTACTCGAAGCGGAAGTACTGGCTCGGATCGCTGACGAACCAGCGGCCGGGCAGCTCGCGCAGGCCATCGACCTTGCAGGTGTCCGGCAGCGGCACCGCCTCTGGATCGATGTACATGCCGGACGGGGGCAGCGCGGCGGCGGTCGGCTCGCACGGTCCGCCGGGCATATCGTCGCCTCCACCTCCGCCGCCATCACCACAGGCCGCCAGGACGAGGACGAGGACGAGGCCGCTGCGCATGGCGGCGAGCCTAGCCCAGCGGCATGCAATCGCAACGATGCATGGGGCTTGGCGCGATCGAGGTTGATGTCCGGAACGCGGACCCTAGCGGGGGGCGCGCATCACCTGCGGCAGGCTTCGGGCACTTACCGACGCTGGTGACGGCGGCGTCACAGTCCGCGTGGTCGATCGACGCGGACGCATGCTCGCGCCTCCACCCACTCAGGCGAAGTACGCGACTGCGAGCCCGATGCCCGCGAGCAACAGGAGCGTCGCCAGCGCGAGCAGCACGTGCGATGGGCGGGAGATCTCGGTGCGCAGCCGGCGCACGATCGGGCGCTCGGTGGGCAGCGTCGCCGCGTGCGCGATCGGGGAGGGCGGGGCAGGCATCGCGAGCACCTCGTCGAGGTCGCGCGCGAGCGCGTGAACCTCCGGGTAGCGATCCGCGGGATCCTGCGCGAGGCAGCGCGCGAGCACGCGATCGACCTCGGGCGGTACATCGGCGAGCGTCGCCGCCGGCGGCGGCTGCTCCGTGAGCTGCACGGTCAACAGCTCGAGGCCCGCCGCGTTGAACGGCCGACGCCCGCAGATCAGCTCGTACGCGAGCACGCCGAGCGTGTAGATATCCGTGCGGCCGTCGGCATGTCCGCCCATCAGCTGCTCGGGCGCCATGTACTCGACCGTGCCGACGGCGGTGCCCATCACGGTGAGCTCCTGCGGGTTGCCGTGCTCGCTGTTCGACATGATCTTCGCGATGCCGAAGTCGAGCACCTTGACGTCGTCATCGTCGGTGACGAACAGGTTGCCGGGCTTGAGATCGCGGTGAACGATGCCGAGCGCGTGTGCCTCGCCGAGCGCGCTGCACGCGCCGCGTACGATGCCGAGCGCCCGCGGCCACGCCATCCGGCCGTGCAGGTGGAACAGCCGCAGCGCGCTCTCGCCGGCGAGCAGCTCCATCGCGATGAACGGTAGCCCGGCGGGCGTCACGCCGAGCTCGTAGGTCGTGACCGTGTGGCGGTCGTGCAGCTGGATCAGCACCTCGCCCTCCCGGCGGAACCGCGCGACCAGGTTCGGGTCGGCGGCGAGCTCCGGGTGCATGATCTTGAGCGCGACCGGCCGATCGAGATCGAGCTGGTGGGCGCGGTAGATCGAGCCGAAGCCGCCGATCGCGATCCGGCGCTCGATCTGGTAGCGGCCGGCGACCACCTGGCCGATCGCCGGATCGTCGAGGGCACGGCCGCAGGTCGGGCAGAACGTGCTCCGCGAATCGAGCGGCGTGCCGCAGCCCGCGCAGGTCATGACGGCACGACCGAGGGTAGCGGTCCGGCGAGTGCGTCGGAGAACCGCGTGCGCAGATCGAGGCGGCCGAGGTGCGGGCAGCCGCGCTCGGCTCGCGTCTCGCAGTCGAATGTCGCGCCGATCGCGAAGTGGTCGTCGAGGTAGCGGGCCAGCTCGGGCCGCGACACGATCCGCGTCGCGACGACGTGGCGCACGCCGGTCAGCTCCGAGCGCGCGAGCTCCCAGACCCGCCGCGCCGCGTCCTCCGCCCACACCGCGGAGCGGTGCTCGTCGGCGACGACCGTCATCGGCAGCCCGCGGCGGTGGCGATCGCGCAGCCAGTCGAGGTGGCCGACCCGACCGCTCGCCGACGGCCCGATCCACAAGCCGGCACGGATCACGATCGTGCCGGGGCGCGCGAGCACGAGCTGCTCGGCGGCGACCCGCGTCTGTCCCATCACGCTGACCGGATCTGTCGGTGAATCCTCGTAGTACGGACCGCTATCCCCCGAGAACACGTGGTCGCTCGATACGTGGACGATCCGCGCGTCGGCGGGGGCGTGCGCGAGCAACACGCGGGTGCCCTCGACATTGACCTCGTGCGCGAACTCGGGCGACTGCTCGCAGCTGCGGACGTCGCACACACCGGCGCAGTTGATGATGAGGTGCGGCCGGGCGTGCGCGAACATCGCGGCGACCGCCGGCTCGTCGTCGAGATCGATCCCGCCGGCGATGCCAGCCGGCGGCGTGCGGGTCAGCGCGTTGCAAAACGCGGTGATCTCCGTGGCGCGGCCGGCGCGCAGGATCGACCAGCCGAGCATGGAGGTCGCGCCGAACAGGAACACGCCGGACATCGGCTCCGAGTCTAGCCCAGTGGCACGGGGACGGCCGCGGGCGGCGCTCACGACACGTCGATGATCGACAAGGTCCGCTGCGTGCCGCCGGCGGTGAGCTCGCAGTCGTCGCCACAGGCCTTGCCATGCAGCGCCCGGCCGATCGGCGAGGTGGGCGTGACGACCGTGACATCGCCGTCGAGCACGAGCCCTCCGCCGTGCGCGGCGACCAGCAGCGTGCGCGCGCGATCCTCCTCCTCGATCACCACCAGCGCGCCGACCGCGACCTGGTGTGCCGGCTCGATCCGCATCGCGGCGACCACGGTCACGGCGGTCTCGAGGTCGGCGACGCGCTGCGCGTGACCGCGTGCGAGGTACGACTGCTCGAGGCCACGCGTGTCCTTGTCGTTCTCGGGTCGCGCGTCGTCGCTGATCGCGCCCTCGGTCGCCGCCGCGTGCGCGGCGCGCGCCGTCTCGAGCTGAGCCTCGAGCTGGGCAAGCAAGTCGCGGCGAAGGTCGGCCTTGGAACGCATGCGCGCCATGCGCGTAGCATACGGCGGGATCACGCCGGCCGGTCGAGCACGCTGCGAACGATGCGGGCCAGCTGGTCGGGCTGGTACGGCTTGGGCAGGAAGTTCTCGCGCTCGACGAGCGGATCGCCGACGCCGATCTGCGCCGCGGTGTAGCCGCTCGTGAAGAGCACGCGCAGCCCGGGCGCGTCCGCGACGAGCCGCTCCGCCAGCACGCGGCCGGTGATGCCACCCGGCATGACGATATCGGTGAGCAGGAGCTGCACGCGATCTTTCAGCTGCGGCCACAGCTCGAGCGCGTGGACGCCGGAACGCGCGGCGAACACCGTATAGCCACAGTTCCCGAGCAGGCCGACGACGAGGTTGCGCAGCGCCTCCTCGTCCTCGACGACGAGGATCGACTCGTGGCCGCGCGGCAGCTCCGTGTCACCGGTCGTCTCGAGGTCGGCGACGCCGCGCTTCGCGCTGGTGACCGGCAGGTAGAAGCAGAACGTGGTGCCGCGGCC
>DAIRFU010000585.1:0-2598 GCA_036794935.1 Kofleriaceae bacterium
CGTCAAGCCGAACCTGGTCGCCGCCGGTCCGCTGTTCCCGTACGCGTACACGCGTCCCGAGTTCGGCGAGGGCGTGCTGCGCGCGCTGCGCGAGGACGGCGGCGATGCAATGACCGAGCTCGCGGCCGGCGAGCGCTGCGGCATCACGGTGCCGAGCCGCGTCGCGTTCCGCGAGTCCGGCTGGGACGAGATGCTCGAGCGCGTGAAGGTCAAGAAGTATCACTTCGAGGAGCAGCAGCAGGTCGAGATCCCGCTGACCCACGAGGGCCGGCTACGCGACTACGTCTTCACGCCCGAGCCGATCGCGCGCGCCGACTTCTTCGTCAACTGCCCCAAGTTCAAGGCGCACCCGTGGACGACGGTGACGTTCTCGATGAAGAACTACATCGGCATCCAGGACGATCGTCACCGCCTGATCGATCACGATCACAAGCTCAACGAGAAGATCGCGGACCTCCAGCACATCATCCAGCCGCAGTTCATCGCGATCGACGCGATCACCGCCGGCGAGGGCCGCATGCTGACGCCGACGCCGTTCGACCTCGGCATGATCATCATGGGCAACAGCCAGGTCGCGTTCGATGCCGTGTGCTGCGCGATCATCGGCGTCGATCCGAACACCGTCGATCACATCCGGCTCGCCGCCGCGCAGGGATTCGGCACGACCGACCTCGCGAGCATCGCGATCACCGGCGACGTCACGCTCGAGCAGGCGAAGGCGCGTGCGAAGGGCTTCAAGGTCGGGCTCGTGCGCGTCGAGAAGTACTTCGAGGGCACGCACATCTCGGCGTACGCCGGACCGCCACCCGAGTCCGAGATCGGCGACTACTGCTGGGGCGGCTGCCCGGGCGCGATCGAGGAAGCGATCGAGATCCTGCGCCAGTTCGACAAGCACACCGACGACAAGATGCCGCGCATGCACGTCGTGTTCGGGGCGTATGACGGCGAGATTCCCGCCAAGCCGGGCGAGAAGGTCGTGTTCATCGGCGACTGCGCGAACTGGCAGGGCGAGCTCCACGGCAAGCCCGTTGCGATCGATAGCGTCTACAAGGACCGCAGTACGATGGATCCGCATGCGGCGACCTCCGAGGACATCTTCGTCAAGCTGTCGAAGGCCGGCGCGAAGATGCGCGGCGACGTGATCCGGCTCGAGGGCTGCCCGGTCTCGGTCTCCGAGCAGGTACTCGCCCTGGTCTCGATCGGCAAGCTCGACAACCCGTTCCTCGATCCCTCGCAGGCTGCGACGTTCACGCGCGGCTACCTCGGCTGGAAGTCGCGTGTGCTGCTCAACAAGCTGCAGCTCAAGCGCTATCAGAAGAACGGCGCGTTCACCGAGCGCGGCGACGCCGCACCGGATCTCGGAGGAGCACCGTGATGGGGCCCGGCTGGCTGCCGCGCTACCGGCCGCGCGGCTTGCGGCGCTCTGCCCTCGCCTACCGGCGAACACGTAAACGCAGCCGCGTACTCGCGAATGCTACGGCGAGCGCCCGCGCGTGGGTGGATACTGAGATCGTGAGCTTCGATCACGGTCCCGCGGAGTTTCCGATGGCGCGCGTGCAGCCGCACGACACGGGCGCACGGGTCACCGCGGCACTCGGCGCGATCCAGCGCTGGTTCGCCGACCGCTGGCAGTGGCTGCGCCCGCGCACGCTCCCGTGTGCGGTCGCCGGGCTCGGCATGTTCGCGGTCCTCGCGTTCTCCGATTACCTCGCGCACTACGAGGACGAATCGCCGCAGGCATCGCCCGCGGTGGTGCACATCGATCTCGCGCCGCGCTAACGTCGGCGCCATGACGATTCGCGCCGTCCATCACCTGAACTGCGCCACGATGTGCCCGATCGCCGGCTTCTTGCTCGGCGGATCGGGCTGGCGTGGGCGCATGGTCGCGCACTGCCTGCTCGTCGAGACCGAGCGCGATGGGCTCGTGCTCGTCGACACCGGCTTCGGCACGCGCGACGTGTCCGGCGCGAGCGGGCTCTCCGGCCGCTTCCGCGCGCTGTGTGGCCCCGCGCTGTCACACGCCGAGACCGCGCTCGCCCAGGTCGAGGCACTCGGCTACGCGGCCGCCGACGTCAAGCACATCGTCGTCACCCACCTCGATCTAGATCACGCGGGCGGCCTCGTCGACTTCCCGCACGCAAAGATCCACCTCCACGCGCGCGAGCACGCGGCGGCGATGGCGCGCAAGCAGCTCAAGGAGCGCGAGCGCTACATGGCGGCGCACTGGGCGCACGGCCCGACGTGGGAGGTCTACAGCGAGGACGGCGACACGTGGCGCGGGCTGCCGGCGATCACGCGGCTACGCGGCCTCGACGCCGACGTCGGCCTGCTGCCGATGCACGGTCACACGCGCGGCCACTCCGCGGTCATCGTGCGCGGCACGGCCGACCGCTGGCTCGTTCACGCCGGCGACGCGTACTTCCACCGCAGCGCGCTCGAGAGCGGCGGCAAGGTCCCGGTCGGCTTTTTGGCGTTCGAGCGCGCGACCGAGATGAACCCGGCTGCGCGCCGCGCGTCGCTGGCGGCGCTGCGCCAGCTCGTGGCGAGCTACTCGGATCTCGATCTGTTCTGCGCGCACGACGAGCGCGAGTACGCGGC
>DAIRFU010000585.1:2698-4560 GCA_036794935.1 Kofleriaceae bacterium
CGAGATCCGCTACTGGATCACGATCTCCGAGAGATCGAGTCCGCCGGGGTAGTAGAAGCTGGTCGCGACACCATAGCCGTAGACGTCGATCCCGAACGGTTCGTCGCCGACGATCCGATAGCTGCCGGTGCCGTTCTTGTCCAACCGGTGGCGCAGGACGCCCAACCCGGTGCCCCCGATCGGCGTGAATCCGGCCAAGGCCACGCCGTCGAGCATCACGGTCGCCGTCATCGGCGCGATGACGTTGACGTACAGGCTGTCGTAGTTCTGCGGTGCGTGGAACAGGTAGTCGGTGCGGTACTGGGCGACCGGCACCGCCAGCGTCATCGCCGGATCCCCGGTGTCCGCGCCGGCATCCATGCCTTCCATGAGCTGGGCCACGAGGACCTTGTGGTTGGCGATGATCCGGAAGTCCGCATCCGTACCCACGATGTCGGTGTGATCACCGGGGCTATTGAGCACCGTGGCTCCCAGCTGGAACGGCTCGTAGCTGAGCGTCGTGTTCTGCTCCGTCGCGACGATCCGCACCACGCGGACCCTGCCGTCGGACAAGCTCGGCACCGCCGGGGCGGTCACCACGTACTCGGCGGCGAGCGCCTCGAGCGGGAACATCGACTCCTCGAGATGGTCGCAGGACCCGATGTCCAGGGGCACGAACGTACAGTAGTGCCCGCCGATGACCTGTACCGGCTCGCTCGACTCGATCCTCGAGCCGGTGAGATCATCAGTGGTCGAGAACAGCTGTACCGCGTCGCCGGCGTTCAAGGCGAGCGTCGAGGGCACCCCGGCCGGGAGCGCGCCCACGCCGTCGCCGGCATCGACCGCCGCCCGCGGGGTCACCGTCACCTCGGTATCGTCCCGGCTCGCCGCGATCGTGACAAAGTCGGGCAATGGTGGCGTCGTATCCACGCGTGGCGGATAGGACGCCGTGAAGTAGCGACCGGTCCACGCGTTGACCGGCAGCAACAGCGATGCGTCGTTGCTGTACGAGCACAGTGGACCTGGATAGGGCGGGTCACGCACAGCCCTGCAGTCGTCCCCGAACGTGTACTCGAGGGGGTTGAACTGATACACGGTCACCGGTCGATCCGAGCGCAGGTGGTACGTGCCACCCGCGACCAGCGCCGATGAACCGATGGGGGCGCCGCAGCCGGACTGGTCATCGTCGTCGTTGCACGCCTTGAGCGGCGGCACCCAGGGGAGCTTCTGCACCTGCACGGCGCCCGGCGCGACCACGAACGTGAGCGGCGCCGCGAGCGCGCCGCCCTCGAGGTGCACGTTCGCCGCCGCCCCCGAGGCGTTGGACACCGCGATCGCGAAGCTGAAGTGGTTATCGACGAGGTTGGCCGTCACGGTCGGGTAGTACTCGCAACCGATGTAGCTCTTCCCCAGGTTCGCCGCCGAGCACGCCCCCTCGCACAGCCCGGAGTCGGGGTTGCAGGCCAGGCCCTGCAGCGGATCGCACGGGGCGTCGACGTAGCCGCTGCCGTCGGGCCGGCACACCACCGCGCTGTCGGCGTCGCACATGCCCGCGCCAGGCGCGCAGACCACACACCCGAGACCGGGCGCGCACACGTCGGGGCACTCCTCGGCGACCGCGAACGTTCCGTCCGCGCCGCACTCCAGCCGGGTGCGTCCCTCGCAGCGGCTCACCCCGGGCAGACACTCGCCGCTATCGGCATCACCGTCGTCAGCCTTGCCGTCGTCGGGGGTGCCGGGCCGCGAGCCGGGTGAACACCCGGGCGAACACCCGGACAGCACCACGAGCACGCCCAGGGACCACGCCCAGCGCGACCTCGGGCTGGAGCGCCCCTTCGCGACGCTCCCCATGCTCACTCACACTGTGCGTAGAGGTTGTCGAG
>DAIRFU010000586.1:0-4550 GCA_036794935.1 Kofleriaceae bacterium
ATCCCGGATCTCGAGGACAAGTGCCCGAACGACGCCGAGGACGGCGCGGAGCCGTACCCGAAGGACGGCTGCCCGGCGAGCAAGCGCGACTCCGACGGTGACAACATCCCCGACTCCGTCGACAGCTGCCCGATGGAGCTGGAGGATGCCGACGGGTTCGAGGATGGCGACGGCTGCCCCGAGGCCGACAACGATGCCGACGGCGTCGCCGACGCCGATGACAAGTGCCCGATCTGTCCCGAGGACAAGGACGGCTTCGAGGACACCGACGGCTGCCCCGAGCTCGATAACGACAAGGACGGGGTCGCCGACGCCAAGGACGCGTGCCCGGCGCAGGCGGAGACGATCAACGGCATCAAGGACGGCGATGGCTGCCCCGATACGGGCGGCGTCGAGATCGTGAAGCTCGACGGCGATCGCCTCACGATCGGCGAGGTGCCGAAGATGAACCGCCGCGGTCTGACCCGTGACGGCGAGAAGGTCGTCGATCAGATCGCGGCCGTGATGACCGCGCATGACGAGGTCACCAAGTGGCTCGTCGCGCTCGCCCAGCCCAGGCAAGCCGACGCGCAACGGCTCGCGCAGCTGATCAAGGAGCGCCTCCAGAAGGACGGCATCGCGAACATCGAGGTGCTCGGCGCGGCTGGCAGCTCGAAGATCGGTGGCGTCGTGCAGGAGCGCGGAGCCGGCAATGCCTCGCCGGTGTGCCCGGCCGGCCTGGAGGTCCAGCAGCGGCCCGACAAGGTCACGCCGGCATCGACGATGCAGCAGGGGACGGCCGCGGCGCCGGCCGCCGAGCCGCCGGCTGCCACGCCCGCCTCCGACGATGGAGCCGAGATCGAGCTCGGGAACTGATCAGCGGCTGCCGCGCAGCACACGCGGCGTGTCGCCGAGCTCGAGTACCTCGATCGGACCGCCGTACGCGCTCGACATTCCGACGTCGATGCGCCACAGCGCGCCGCCGCACATGCTGTTGATACCGCGCTCCTGCACGGTGTGACCGACCACCATCCGCTTCGCGCCGAGGCGCGCGAGCGCCTGCTCGAGCCGCCCGCAGTCGACGTCCTCCATGCCGTAGGCACGGGTCCACACGGGGCTGTCGTCGGACGTCAGCGCGATCGGCGGCTCGCCCGCGCCACCGGCCTGACCATCGAGCCAGCACCGGGTCGACAGGTTGACGGCGTCGACCTGCGCGACCCAGTCGGGGAGCACGCCGGCATGCGAGAACACGGTGTCGCCGACGATCGCGACGACGTTGAACCGAGCGAGGCGCTTTGCCCACGCGCCACCCGGATCGAGCGCGCGCTGGCGGTCGCCGCCAAAATCGTGCATGCCCTCGGGCGTCGCGTAGCGAAAGTCGCGGGCCGCGTTCATCAGCTCGTGGTTGCCGTCGAGCTCGACGAGGGCACCGCCCGCCGCGCGCGCCTCGCCGGCGAGCCGATCGAGGAGCTCGAAGATCTCCGACTCGTCGTCGCCGCGATCGAGCACGTCGCCGGTCTGCACGACGACGAGCTCGCCGCCGATCCAGCGATCACCATCGCTGATCGCGCCCGCCGCACGCAGCGCGGCGCGTGCGGCAGCGAGGTCGCCGTGCAGATCGCCGATCGCGACGATCCGCTTCGGCGTCAGCGGCAGCTTCGCCGGCCGGGACGCCAGCGAGCACCCGGCCTGCGTGGCCGGCGCGGCCGGTGCGGGCGCGACCGGTGCGGGCGCGGGTGGCGACGCCGACTCGCGGTGGCCGCGGTCGCAGGCGCCGAGCGCCAGGGCGAACAACATCGGGGCGATCCGCATGGCCGTGAATATCACGCCGGCGGCGCGTTCGCGACGAGGCCGACGACGACGGTGATGTTGTCGTCGCCGCCGCGATCGTTCGCGAGCTCGATGAGCTGCTGCGGCAGCCGGCGGTACCAGGTCATCGCGACGATCCGCTCGAGCTCGCCGTGCTCGACGTAGTTCGACATGCCGTCGGAGCACAGCAGGAAGCAGTCGCCCGGCGACACCGGTACGCTCTTGAGATCGGCCTCGATGTTGCGTTCGAAGCCGATCGACTTCGTGATCACGTGGCGAAACTTGCTCGCCTTCGCCTCGGCCTCGCTGATCGTGCCGCTGCGCAGCTGCTCGGCGATCCACGAGTGATCGTCGCTGAGCTGGCGCAGCTGGCCATCGCGAAACATGTAGCAGCGCGAGTCACCGGCGTGAACGAGGTGCGCCTTGCCGGCGTGGAGGAGCACCGCGGTGAGCGTCGTGCCCATTCCGCGCAGCTCCGGATCATCGAACGCCGCCTCGAAGATGCCCGAGCTCGCCCGGCGGACGATGTTGCGCATCAGCTCGAGCGCCGGCGAGAACACGAGCGCCGCGCCGCCTGCGCCGTCCCCGTCCTCGGCGCGCACCGCTGGGTGCTCGCCGGTCGGCTCCTCGACGGCCGCGATCTCCTCGGTCGTGCGCACGCCCAGGTCGTGCTGCTTCTTGACCGCCGCATCGAAATCGCCGCGCGCGGCAGCGAGGTCGCGCGCGAGCAGCTCGACGGCCATGCGGCTCGCGGTCGCGCCGCCCTGATGACCGCCCATGCCGTCGGCGACGGCCATCACGCCGAGCGCCGGATCGACCAGGTAGCTGTCCTCGTTGCGCTCGCGTTTCTTGCCCGGATCACTCTGCCCCCACGCCCACAATCTCATCCCGAATACTCCGCGCTCCGTTCGCTGATGTTGCCGTCCTCGCAGCGGAGGAGCTTGCCCTTGCCGTCGACCTTGGTCAGCAAGCTGACCGGCCGCGTCCACAGCTTCGCCGTGTTGCGCAGCGTATCGCGCGCCTGGGCGCCGTCGAGGTCGGTTCCCTCGTGGATGTGGCGCAGCAGCAGCTCGCTGCGGTTCTCGAAGTTGCCGTCCTCGACGACGATCACCGGCTGGCCGCGGTTCGTCAGCATGCGCAGCAGCTGGTCCTTCACCTTCTTGAACTCGCGGCTCATGATCTCCCAGTTGCCGGTCCGCTCCTGGAACCCGAACTGGTAGAACTTCTGCTCGACGCAGAACTCGAGCGTGAAGAACTCGTCGATGAACGTGATGTCGTTGTAGAGCTTGCGGACCTCGAAGATCTTCTTGCGACCGAGGCCGGTGCGGCGGTCCCAGTTGCGCTTGAGATCCATCGAGTCGCACTCGTCCCACTCCTTGCCGAACTGGCCCTTGTTCCAGCGGTCCTCGATGTTGCGGAGCAGCTCGACGCCGAGCTTGTACGGGTTGAGGCGCCCCGGCGAGGTGGCGAGCACGCCCGAGTTCGCGTCGGCATAGTCGATCACCTCGGCGGCCGTCAGCGCCTTCTCGGTGAGGATCCTCGAGTGCCAATACGAGGCCCACCCTTCGTTGAGTACCTTCGTCATCGCCTGGGGCGCGAAGTAGTAGGCCTCGTCGCGCACGATCTCGAGGACATCGCGCTGCCAGTGCTCGAGCGGCGCGTGCTCGATCAAGAACTGCATGATGTCGCGGGCCGGCGACTCCGGGAACCGGCGCTTCTGGCGCTTGAGCTCCTCTTCCTTCTTCTTCTTCTGCGCCTCGAGGTAGCTCGGCGGGTTGATGAAGGACTCCATGTAGCCCTTCGCGCGCAGCTTGCCGACCTCGGGCTCGGCATCGTCGTCGTTCTCCGGGCGCGGGGGCCTGGCACGCACGATGTACGGGCTCATCGGATCGATCAGGTTCTCGAGCGACAAGCAGGTATCGATGAAGTCCTCGACGACCTCCTGGCCCCAGCGGGCCATGTGGCGGCGCACGCGCGCGGCGTGGTTCGCCATGCCGTCGATCATCTTGCGGTTCGTCTTGCTGAAGAAGTAGTTGTGCTTGAAGAAGTCGACGTGCGCGCACACGTGCGCCATCACGATCTTCTGGTCGGTCGTCGAGTTGCCCTCGAGCAGGTACGCGTACGCCGGGTTGGTGTTGATCACCATCTCGTAGATCTTCGACAGGCCCCACTCGTAGCTCTTGGCGAGCTGCTCGTAGTCCATGCCGAAGCGCCAGTGCGGGTAGCGCGTCGGGAAGCCACCGTACGCGGCGACCTCGTTCATCGTCTTGTAGTCGAGGACCTCGTAGACGATCGGGAAGAACTCGAGGCCGAAGCCGCGCGCGTAGCCCTCGACCTCTTCCTGGATGTCGCGCAGATATGCGGGGAATCGCTTGAGCGCCATTACTTGCCCTTGCCGAGGAACTCCTTGATGGAGTCCATGATGGCTTCCTTGCCCTTGATCTCGCTCGTCACGACGCGCTCGTCCTCGTCGAAGTGCTCGGTGAGATCCTTGATGAACTGCCCCGACCCGTACGGCGACTCGACCTGGCCGTAACAGAACAGATTCACGTACGGCAGGATGTCCTTCTTCATCAGCTCGACACAGGTGTGCGTGTCGTCGACGGACCAGTTGTCGCCGTCGGAGAAGTGGAACGGATAGATGTTCCAGCGATCCGAGGGATACTGGTCCTCGATCATCTTCGCGCACAGTTTGTACGCGGAGCTGATCATCGTGCCGCCGCTCTCCCGCGTGCGGAAGAACGTGTCGCGATCGACCTCTT
>DAIRFU010000587.1:0-4528 GCA_036794935.1 Kofleriaceae bacterium
GTAGGGTTCGCACCGATGGCGACGGAGCAGGTTCGCGACGTGACGGATGTCCGCGCCTGGCGCAAGCTGGGCCGCGACGCGATCCGCACCGCGCAGCTCACGCTCGTCGACGTCGACCTCGCCGATATCGCGAAGCTCGCGAACACCGCGCCGATGCGCGGCACCGTGGACGGCACGCTCGAGCTGTCGCCGGCGAAGGCGAGCGGCGCGATCGCGATCCGGGGCGTCGCCGTACCCCAGACCGAGGACCTCGGCCGCATCGACGCCGATCTGCGCCTCGGTCAGGACGGCAAGGACGTCCTCGCGACGACGCTGACCGTGCAGCTGGCACCGAAGCCCGGCGCCACGGCGGCGGCGGACCTCACGCAGAACGGCGAGGCGCGGCTGTTCGCCGAGGCGAGGCTGATGACGCCGGATCGGATCTTCGATCCCGCGGCGTGGCGGCGGCTCGGTCTCGATGCGTTCCGCGGCGGGCGGTTGCGCGTCGAGCGGCTGGGGTTCCAGCCCGGCACGCTCGAGCGGCTCGGCATCATCTCGCAGCTGCGCGGCGAGCTCGCGGTCGGCGCCGAGATCGACGAGGGCCTCGACTCGGTGCGGTTCGCGGTCAACCTCTACCAGCTGCGCGGCGGCGTGCTTGCCAAGCCGGTCGACATCAGCGTCGCGGGCGCGATCGATGACCAGTCGACGCGCGCGAAGGCCGATGTCCGCGCCCAAGGCGTCACGCTGCTGCACCTGTCGTCGCAGCTGCCGATCACGCTCGCGCAGCTCCGTGCTCGCCCGGACCGCATGAAGGCGACGCCGCTCGACGGCCAGGTCCGGATCGCGCACGTGCCGGCGAAGACGCTGATGAACGTGATCGGGACCAGTCAGATCACCGGTGGCACGCTCGACGGCACGGTCGAGCTCGGCGGCACCATCGGTCGGCCCACCGTCGATGCCACGCTCGTCGGGACGGACGTCACGGTGCCGAGCGACGGCACGCTGCGGCTCCAGCAGATCCGGCGGATCTCGGTCGCGGCGAGCTGGGATGGTGCGGCGGGCAAGGTCGCGATCGATGGCCTCGAGACCGGCGGCGGCACGCTGAAGGTGCGCGCGGCCGGTTCCCCCGACGAGCTCGATCAGATCCAGGCGTCGATCAGCGCGAGCAAGCTCGACATCGCGCCGCTCGTCGCGTTCATGCCCGGCCCGGCCGGCGGACTCGGCGGCCGGCTCGATGCGAGCTTCACGCTGCGCGGCGCGGATCCCAAGACGGCGGAGCTCGCGGGCCGGCTGCGGATCACCGATGGCCGCATCCCGATCGCGCCGGCCGTCGGTACGTTGTTCAAGGGCGACATCCGTATCGCCGTCGAAAACCGCGCGCTCGACCTGCGGATGACCGGCAAGCTCGGCCGCGGCGACGTCAAGGTCACCGCGCACGCACCACTCGACGGGGTGACGCCGAAGAGCGGCAAGCTCGTGATCACCGTCGACAAGGTCCGGCTCATCGGCAAGACCGAGCCGATCCTGAGCGGCTCGGTCGATGCCGACATCGCACGGATCGGCGACACGTGGCGCTCGAACGTGCACGTCGAGGGCATGACCGTGAAGATCCCGCAGGAGAAGGGCACCAAGCTGTCGCCGGTCGGTGCGCCCGATGATCTCGTGTACGGCGGTCTCGAGATCCACCACGGCAAGCACCACGGCAAGGACGTGCCCGAGGGCATCGTCAAGGACCAGACCGGCCAGGCGGACTTCAGCGCGGAGGAGGCGGCCGAGCGCGAGCCGGCCGAGCATCCGACCGCCAACGATCCGATCGTCGTCGCGAACGTGCGGATCCGGAACGTGTTCGTCGAGTCGAAGGAGGTCCGCGGCCTCGTCGGCGGCCGGCTCCGCCTCGCGGTCGGCAAGGACCACGACGTCTCGATCATCGGCAACGTCGGCCTGTCGCGCGGCGTGCTCGACCTGCTGAGCCGTCGCTATCTCGTCGACACGGCGCAGCTGCACTTCGATGGCTCCGCGGATCCGGTGCTCGACGTTCGCATCACGCACGATTTTCCCGAGGTCACGACGATCACCGAGGTCCACGGCCGGATGAGCGACCCCGAGCTCGAGCTGTCGAGCGAGCCCGCGACCTACACGCAGGCCGAGCTACTCGGGTTCTTGCTCGGCGGCGAGCCGTCGGGCGCACCCGAGATGGCACCGTCGCCGTCCGAGCGCGTCGCGAGCGCGGGCGCGTCGTTCATCGGGAACCAGATCGGCGGCTACGTGAAGGACGCGCTGCCGGTCGACGTCGACGTGCTCCGCTACGAGGCCGGGACATCGGCCAAGAGCGCGGCCGTCACCGTCGGTACGTGGATCACCGACACGCTGTTCCTCGCATATCGCCAGCACCTCGAGGCGCGGCCCGACGAGAACACCGGAGAAGGCGAGGTGCAGTACTGGATCCGGCGCAGGCTCGTGCTCGAGGGCGTGATCGGGGATCGAGGCGTCAACGGCGCAGATCTTCTGTGGCGCCGTCGCTGGTGAGCCAGGGCGCACGCGGGCGGGTGTGCACGCTGCCGGCGCGCTGCGCGCGAGCCATTCACGATCGGCGCTGGCACGTCACGTGCTCGATAGCGGTACGTGGCCGAACCCGCACTACATCCGATGATCTCCGACGACGCGCCGCGCATCCTCGCGCTTGCTTTCGACTCGGAGCCCGCCGCGCACGAGGCGCTGCACGAGGCGTGGCGGCTGCACGAGGACAACCAGCTCGCGGTGCACGACGTCGTGGTCGTCAGTGCCGAGCACGGCGCCGGCAAGGTCGTCGAGTCGATGGATCCCACGCCGATCGCCGCGGCGGTGCCGTCGTCACTGCTCGGTGCGATCATCGGTACCGTCGTCGCGGGGCCGCTCGGGTTTCTGATCGGCGGCGTGATCGCCGGTAGCACCGGCGTGCTCGTCACGAAGCTCGTCGACACCGGCATCCCGCACCGCCTCGTTCATCGACTCTGCAAGCTCGCGCGGCCCGGGCAAGCGGTGCTCGCGCTGCTGCTCAGCGATCGCGCGGCCGTCGATCGGCTGCGCCACCTGCCCGGCGCGCGCATCGTCTACGATCGGTGACGCGCGCGCGGCTCGCGGTCAGTTGCCGCGCAGCACGGTATCGAGCGCGGATACCAGGCTGACCAGGTCGGCGTGCAGGTCGCCCTGGTCGACCTCCTCGAGCGTCTCCGACATGCGGTCGCGGAACTCGGCGTAGTTGGGCGTCTGCGAGTTGGTGGTGAACCACATGGTCTCGTGCGGCGCGAACAGGGTGTTCTCGCGCCAGGACCAGCCGTCTTCGAGAAGAAGGCGCTTGAGCAAGGGCCAGCGTACGTCCTGCATGGTGCGGGTTGTTTGCACGGGCCATGCCCCGTGACGGACCTCTCACCTGCCGCGGCGACGGCCCAGAAGTCCGCGCACCGCCGACCGTGCGGAGAGGCGCGGCAGCTGGGTCAGTGCGCGGGCGAGCGCGATCGCGAGCTGGATCGGGCTATCTCCGCGAGCTTCGATGGCGACGCGTTCGCCGTGCTGCGCGTCCTCCACCGCACCGCGTGCGATGGTGCGCGTACCGTCGCTGCGAATCTCGACCACGAGGCGCGCGACGACCGGCGGTTCGTCGGCCCCACCGGACCGGGTGAATCGGTCCGGCTCCATCTCGGGCCGCGCGATCTCGTCCTCCTCCTCCTCGGGAGCTTTGGTGATGAGGTCCGTTCTCGAGCGCTCGGCCACGGATGCATTCTACAGTGAGCCATGGACCTCAGCACGCTCCGTGATCGCATCGACGCTGTCGATCGTCAGATCATCGCGCTCCTCGCGGAGCGCCTGCGCATCGTGGAGGAGGTCGTGCTCGCCAAGCTCGACGCGGCGAGCCCGTTTCGCGATCGCGAGCGGGAGGAGCGACTGCTGCTGCGCCTGCGCGCACACGCGACCGAGGCCGGCATCGATCCACACGAGATCGAGCGCCTCTATCGTGTGGTGATGGACATGTCGGTCGCGCACCAGGAGGCGACCGTGCGCGCGCGCGAGGACACCCCGCTACGAATCACGTACCAGGGCGTCGAGGGCAGCTACAGCCACCTCGCCGCGCAGCGCCGCTACGCGAACACACCGGGCGGCGCGCTGCTCGCCGGCCACGACACGTTTCGCGGCGCCGCCGACGCTGTCCTGAACGGCGCCGCCGATCTCGCGCTGTTGCCGATCGAGAACACGACGGCCGGCAGCATCAACGAGACCTACGATCTGCTCGCCGACGGTCGGCTCCACATCACCGGGGAGGTCGTCAGCTCGATCGAGCACTGTCTGCTCGCGCTGCCGGGCGTCGCCCTCGACGACATCCGCGTCGTGATCTCGCACCCGCAGGCGCTCGCGCAGTGCCACGACTTCTTCGCGCAGCACCCGCACCTCACGCCGCGTCCCGAGCTGGATACCGCCGGCTCCGCGCGCAAGGTCGCGCAGACCGGCGACCGCACGCTCGCCGCGATCGCGAGCTCGGCGGCGGCCCGGACCTACGGCCTGGCGATCGTCGCGC
>DAIRFU010000080.1:0-15357 GCA_036794935.1 Kofleriaceae bacterium
CGTCGAGCTCGGTGTCGAGCGCCTCGTAGACGCGGCCCATGCCACCGCCGCCGAGCCAGCGCACGATCCGGTAGCGGCCGGCGACCAGCTCGGCATCCGCGACGCTCGTCGTCTCGCCGTCGAGCGTCGGGAGCGAGCTGGCCAACGTGTCGTCGTCTCCCCCGACGGGCATCGGGGACTAGTCTATCAGGCGCGGCCCTCGCGTGCGTAGAGCTTGCCGGCCGCCCGGTTGCCCAGCCAGCGCGGGTCGTCCTCGTCGATGGCGCCGCGCTCGAGCTCGGCGCGCAGCTCCTTCTCGCGCTCCGAGAGCTGCTTGATCGCCGCCATGAACCGGTCCGCGGTCTTCTTGTAGAGGGCAGGCCGCGGCTTCTCGGCCGCGAGGTCGGTGTAGTCAATCGGGGGACCAAACACCGTGATGACGGCGTGCTTCTTGCGCGCGTCGCGGGTGAAGTTGAGCCGGACGTCGTCGAGGATGTTGTTGCCGAGGCCGAGATTGAACGCGGGGATCACCATCGGCCGCGCGACGAGCGCGAGCTTGCCGACGCCGGGCTGCGCGGGCAGGAACGTGTAGGGATCGTCCCCCTTGCCGCGCGTGCCCTCGGGGTGCATCCCGAGCACGTTGCCGGGCGCGCGCACGATGTCGACCATCTTGCCGAGCGCCTCGTCGTTGAGCGCCCGGCGCTCGCTCTGGCGGTAGATCGGCGGATACATCGCACCTCCGGCGACCGCGGCGTTGACGAACATGCCGAGCGGCTGGTCGTAGAAGAAGTTCGACCGCACCGGGAAGTACAGCCGCTTGGCCCACGCGACCGGGCCCATGTAGCAGGCGAGCAGCATGATGTACTGATCGAAGAAGCTGCGATGGTTCGACACCATCATCACGCCCGTTTCGGGCCGCAGCGCCATCAGGTCCTCGACACCCTCGGCGAGGATGCGATTCGCGATCGCCGCGCGCACCCAGACGTAGGACACGCCCCGCAAGAAGCGCGTCTGCAGCCACTTACCACGTGGGTCCTCGTTCGTCAGCTCGGCGAAGCGCACCGCGAAGCGCTCCATTCGCGTCAATGGAAGATCCTCGGCCATCGGCGCAGCCCAAATACCACGGCGCGTTGGTTGACGGACAAAAGCGTGCCCACTATGTTCCGCAACATCTCGATGTCACTCGAATTCTCTGCAGAGGCGCAGAAAAAGATCGCGGCGCTCAGCGAGCGATATCCGAGCAAGATGCCGGTCGTCCTCGCGGCGCTGCACCTCGCGCAAAAAGAGGTCGGGCACCTCAGTGACGATGCACTCAAGCTCGTCGCTCGCACCCTCGAGTTGCCCTACGCGCACGTCTACGGCGTCGCGACGTTCTACACGATGTTCCGCCGCGAACCGGGCGGCACGAACACCATCCGCATGTGCACGAACATCTCGTGCATGCTGCGCGGCGGCTACGACGTGCTCGCCGCGTTCGAGAAGAAGCTCGGCCTCAAGAAGGGCCAGTCGAACAAGCACTTCACGCTGATCGAGGAGGAGTGCATCGCCGCCTGCGCCAACGCGCCGTGCGCGGTCGTCGGCACGAAGTACTACCTCGATCTCAAGCCCGAGGACGTCGACCGCGTGATCGCCGAGCTCGAGGCCAACCCGCACCCGGAATCGGAGGTGCTGTGATGCCCGCACCGATCGGCACCAAGCTCGTCACCGCGCGGTTTGGCAACGAGGCCGCGCGCACGCTCGCCGGCTACGAGCAGACCGGCGGCTACCAGGTCCTGCGCAAGGCGCTCGCGATGCGCCCCGAGGACATCACGAACGAGGTCAAGGCCTCGAACCTGCGCGGCCGCGGCGGCGCGGGGTTCGCGACCGGCGTGAAGTGGAGCTTCGTGCCCAAGGACGCGCAGCAGGTCCACCTCGTCGTCAACTGTGACGAGTCCGAGCCTGGCACCTGCAAGGACCGCGAGCTGGTCTACTGGGATCCGCACCTCTTGATCGAGGGCATGATCATCGCGGCCTACGCGCTCAAGGCCGTCCACAACTACATCTATATCCGCGGCGAGATGATGCGCGAGGTGCTCGTCCTGCAGAAGGCCGTCGAGGAGGCCTATGCGCGCGGCTACCTCGGCAAGGACATCCTCGGCACGCGCGGCTTCGAGTGCCACATCACGGTGCACCGCGGCGCCGGCGCGTACATCTGCGGCGAGGAGACCGCGCTGCTCAACTCGCTCGAGGGGTTGCGCGGCCAGCCCCGGCTCAAGCCGCCGTTCCCGGCGGTCAAGGGCCTGTTCGGCGAGCCGACGATCGTCAACAACGTCGAGACGTTGATGAACGTGCCGTTCATCATCGACAAGGGCGGGGCGTGGTTCAACGAGCTCGGCATCGGTCGCTCGGGCGGCACGCGCATCGTGTGCGTGTCGGGCCATGTCGAGAAGCCCGGCGTGTTCGAGCTGCCAATGGGCATCACGTTCACCCAGATCATCAACGAGGTCTGCGGCGGCGTGTGGAAGGGTCGCAAGGCCAAGGCCGTGATCCCCGGCGGCGTGT
Organism: Kofleriaceae bacterium; assembly: GCA_036794935.1. Lineage (GTDB taxonomy): Bacteria > Myxococcota_A > Polyangia > Haliangiales > Haliangiaceae > JABFXX01. Next base: position 2,521 of record DAIRFU010000080.1, read on the forward strand.
CGATGCCGCCGCTCGACGCGACCGAGCTCGACGTGCCGTGCGAGTTCGATGCGCTGCAGACCGACGAGCGGATCAAGCCGGTCATGGTCACGCCCGATCAGCAGTTCGACCTCGGCGGCGGCCGTGCGCTGCGCACGATGGCGGGCTCGGGCGGCATCGTCGTGATGGACGATCAGACCGACATCCCGAAGGCGACGTGGCGGATCATGAAGTTCTTCGCGCACGAGTCGTGTGGACAGTGCACGCCGTGTCGCGAGGGCACCGGCTGGCTCGAGAAGGTGAGCCGGCGTGTCGCGGAGGGGAATGGCAATCCGGGCGACATCACGCTGCTCGCCACGATCGCGCACGGTATCGCGGGCAACACGATCTGTGCGCTCGGCGATGCCGCGGCGTGGCCGATGCTCGGCTTTCTGACCAAGTTCCGCGCCGACTTCGAAGCGAAGATCAAGAGGGTGGCCGCATGAGGATCATCGTCCTCTTCACCGCGTTGTTCATGCTGGCGGGGGCCGCCGCACCGCTCGTCGCCGAGGTGCAGCCCGCGCCCACCGGCCTCCGGGTGCGCGGCACCCCCCACACGACGAGCGTCGTCAAGAAGCACCCGCACAACGACATCGTCGAGTCGAGCGGCAAGGGCATGGCGCTCCTGTTCTGGCTGTTCGCCGCGATCTCGGTCGGCGGTGCGCTGTTCGTCGTCACCCGCAAGAACCTGGTCGCCGCGGTCATGGGTATGGTCGGCAGCTTCGTCGGCGTCGCCGCCGTCTACATGATGCTGTACGCCAACTTCCTGGCGGTCATCCAGATGCTCGTCTACGCCGGCGCGATCATGGTGCTGTTCGTCTTCGTCATCATGATCTTGAACCGGCCGGAGGACGAACCGGTCGCCCCGTCGGGGCGCGCCGGCCAGCTGATCGGCGGCGCCGCGATCCTGTACCTCGTGTACCGGCTCGTGATGCTGCTCATCCACGTCAAGATGCCGAACGAGATGATGGCGCTGGCCGCGCCCGACGCGATCCACCTGCCGCCGCTCAAGCCCGGGATGATGGGCGAGCTGGTCGACTGGGGCTCGACCAAGGCGGTCGGCGCCGACCTGTTCGGGCCGGGCCTGTTCCCGTTCGAGGCGATCTCGATCTTGCTCCTCGTCGCCGTCGTGGGTGCGATCGCGATCGCGCGGCCGCTCAAGGACGACCAGCAGACCGTCGGTGACGACCCGAACCCGAGCAGCCATGGAGGTGCCGCGTGACCTCGATCCTGTTCGATATCGGCTACGGGCACTTCCTCGTGCTCGCCGCCGTGCTGTTTCTCATCGGCGTGCTCGGCGTGCTGATCCGGCGCAACGCACTCATCATCCTGATGAGCGTCGAGCTGATGCTCAACGCGGCGAACATGACCCTGCTCACGTTCTCGCGCATGTGGGGCACGCCCGATGCGCTGGGCGCACACACCTTCGCGCTGATGGTCATCGGCGTCGCAGCTGCCGAGGCATCGGTCGGCCTCGCGATCCTGGTCGCGGTGTTCCGCGGCCGGCGCAGCGTCGACGTCGATCGGCTCACCTCTCTCAGGAACTGACGCCATGGATCCAATGAGTCTCAAGATCCTCGGCTTGCCGATGCTCGCGTGGGTGCCGCTGCTCCCGCTGATCGGTGCCTTCTTGAACCTGACGCTCGGCCGCCGCTTCTCGAAGGCGACCGCGCACACGATCGCGGTCGGCTCGGTCGCGCTCGCGTGCATCCTCGGGATCTACCTGGTCGCCGGGCCGCTCTGGCACGAGTTCAAGGGCGGCCGGGGTGGCGTCGGCATCGAGCAGAACGTCTACACGTGGATCGAGGTCGGCAACTTCAAGGCGCAGCTCGCGTTCCGCCTCGACACCCTGTCGGCCGTGATGATCCTGATCGTCACGTTCATCGGCTCGTTCATCCACCTCTACTCCGTCGGCTACATGCACGGCGAGAGCGACTCGAGCTACGCGCGCTACTTCGGCTATCTGAACCTGTTCACGGGCTCGATGCTGATCCTCGTGCTCGCCGCCAACCTGCCGGTCATGTTCATCGGCTGGGAGGGCGTCGGCCTGTGCTCGTACCTCTTGATCGGCTTCTGGTACGAGAACGACACGTACGCGTACGCCGGCCGCAAGGCATTCGTCGTCAACCGCATCGGCGACTTCTGCTTCTTGCTCGGCATGTTCCTGCTGTTCTGGGCCGTCAAGGACACGTCGATCGCGGACGTGTCGGGCGTGCACGCCGCGCGTGGCAGCCTCGACTTCGCGAGCCTGCGCGACCAGGCGGCCGGTCCGGCGTTCGGTCAACCGTTCTGGGCCGGTGATCGGCTCGCCGCGGCGGCCGGCATCCTGCTGTTCGTCGGCGCGTGCGGCAAGAGCGCGCAGCTGCCGCTGTTCGTCTGGTTGCCCGACGCGATGGCGGGCCCGACGCCGGTCTCGGCGCTGATCCACGCCGCGACGATGGTGACCGCCGGCGTCTACATGGTCTGCCGGATGTCGTTCCTCTACTCGGCATCGACGACGGCACTGATCGTGGTGTCGACGATCGGCCTGCTCACCGCGCTCGCCGCGGCGTACATGGCGTTCGCCCAGACCGATCTCAAGAAGGTGCTCGCGTACTCGACGGTGAGCCAGCTCGGCTTCATGTTCGTCGCCGCGGGCACCGGCAACTGGCTCGCCGCGATCTTCCACCTCGGCACGCACGCGTTCTTCAAGGCGTGTCTGTTCCTCGGTGCCGGCTCGGTCATGCACGGCATGGAGCACGGCATGGCGCACCTGCGCGGCCACGGCCGCGAGGCCGACGCGACGAGCGGCGACATCCTGAAGATGGGCGGCATGCGCAAGCACATGCCGATCACGCGGATCACGTTCATGATCTCGTGCCTGGCGATCGCCGGCATCTTCCCGTTCTCGGGGTTCTTCTCGAAGGACGAGATCCTCGCCGGCGCGTGGGGCGTCCACCCGCCGGGCTGGCCGCCGTTCTACGGCAAGATCCTGTGGGCCGGCCTGCTCGTCGCGGCGCTCGGCACCGCGTTCTACATGTGGCGGCTCTACTTCCTCGTGTTCGGCGGGGAAGAGCGCAGCGAGACCGCGAAGCACGCGCACGAGTCTCCGCGCACGATGACGGTGCCGCTCGTGGTGCTCGCGACCGGCGCGACCGTGGCCGGCTTCATCGGCCTGCCGCACCTCGAGAAGCTGCACCTGCCGTCGATCGTGCACGGGCTGGCGAGCTGGCTCGAGCCGAGCGTGACGCCGACCTGGTACATGCCGAACGCGGCCGCGCCGATGCCGATCGCCGGCCACGCGGCCGACGCGACCACGCTCGTGCTGATGGGCGTCGCCCTGACGATCGGCGTGGTCGGCATCGGGATCGCCTACATGCTGTACGGCCGCGGCGTGTCGCCGACGGTCGATCGCCTCGTCGAAGGTCCGCTCGCGAAGCCGTACGAGGCCTCCAAGCACAAGCTGTGGTTCGACGAGATCTACGACGCGATCATCGTGCGGCCGTTCCGCGCGCTCGCCCGCGGCCTGTTCGAGATCGTCGACCGGTTCGTGATCGACACCGTCGCGGTCAACGGCTCCGCGTTCGTGGTCGGCCTCGTCAGCCGGCTGTCGCGCTGGGTCCAGAACGGGCAGGTGCAGCGCTATCTCGCCGGCGTCGTCGTCGGCGCCGCGCTGGTGTTCATGATCTCCGACTGCGGCCGCAAACCGACGTTCACGTACCAGCGCGTCGGCGCCGAGTACGAGTTCCACGCCGAGCCGGGCGCCGGCATCGGCGGCGCGGCCGCACGGCTGCGCTGGGACCTCGACGGTAACGGCACGGCGGACGTCGACGCGAGCGGCAAGCCGCTCGATGCGCCCGTCGTCAAGATTCGCGCCGGCGAGGTCGGCTCGTTCGTCACGCTGTGGATCGACGATCCGATCACGCAGAAGACCGTGCCGGTCACCCGCCAGATCCGCGAGGAGGTGCAGTGATGCCTGGCTCGTTCGTCCTCCCGCTCGTGCTCGCGCTGCCGGTGCTCGGCGCGATCTTCGTGATGTGCACGCCGAAGTCCGAGACGTCGCTGCACCGCGGCCTCGGCATCGTGATCACGACGCTCACGTTCCTGGTCTCGCTGCTCGTCCTCAAGTTCTTCAACCCGAAGCTCGACAGCTTCCAGCTCGTGTTCGATGCCGAGTGGATCCCGGGCCTCGGTGCGCACTTCAAGACCGGCATCGACGGGATCTCGGTCTTCCTCGTGCTCCTGACGACGTTCTTGATGCCGATCACGCTGCTCGGCACGCAGAAGGCCGTCGACAAGCACACGCGCGAGTACATCGCCTCGATGCTCGTGCTCGAGGTCGGCATGCTCGGCGCGTTCGTCGCCCTCGACCTGTTCCTGTTCTACGTGTCGTGGGAGCTGATGCTGATCCCGATGTACCTCTTGATCGGCATCTGGGGCGGCCAGCGTCGCCTCTACGCGTCGATCAAGTTCGTCATCTACACGATGGTCGGCTCCCTGCTGATGCTCGTCGCGATCTTCTACGTCTACGTGGTCGGCGCGAGCGTGCTCGGCACGTACACGACCGATCTCGAGCGGCTGATGACGGTCGCGCTGCCCTACAAGGCGCAGGTCTGGTGCTTCGCCGCGTTCGGGCTCGCGTTCGCGATCAAGATCCCGCTGTTCCCGCTGCACACGTGGCTGCCCGACGCGCACGTCGAGGCGCCGACCGCCGGGTCGGTGATCCTCGCCGGCGTCCTGCTCAAGTTCGGCATCTACGGCTTCTTGCGCTTCGGCATGCCGATGTTCCCGCACGGCGCCGCGGTGTGGGCACCGCTACTCGCGGTGCTCGCCGTGATCGGCATCATCTACGGTGCGCTGGTCGCGTTCGCGCAGGACGACTGGAAGAAGCTGATCGCGTACTCGTCGGTGAGCCACCTCGGCTTCTGCATGATCGGCCTGCTCTCGCTGACCGTGATGGGCACGAGCGGATCGATCTACGCGATGCTGTCGCACGGCGTGACGACCGGCGGCCTGTTCCTCGGCATCGGCGTGCTCTACGAGCGCCGCCACACCCGCCGGCTCGCCGAGTACGGTGGGATCTGGAAGCAGATGCCGGTGTTCGCCGGCCTCTATCTGATCGTGATGATGGGCTCGGCTGGCCTGCCGGCGCTGTCCGGCTTCATCGGCGAGTTCTTGACCCTGTTCGCCACGTTCAACGCGGGCGACACGTTCCCGGCCGGCTATCACCTGCCGGCCGTGCGCCTGCTCGGCGCGCTCGCCACCACGGGCGTGATCCTCGGCGCGATCTACCTGTTGTTCATGTTCCAGAAGGTGTTCTTCGGCAAGCTCGACAAGGCGCGCAACGGCAAGCTGCCGGACCTGCGCCCGCACGAGCTCGTCGTGTTCGTGATCCTCGCGATCACGATCTTCCTCGGCGGTCTGTTCCCGCGGCCGCTCCTCCGGGTGATGGAGCCCAGCGTGCAGAAGTTCGTGACTGACTTCGGACGTCGCGTCGGCGAGCCGGACGGCCCGCCGCATCTCTTTGGCTCGTTGCCGCCGCCTCCGCCCGCGGCGACCGCGCAGGCCAACGCGGGAGGCCGGCCGTGAGCTTCAACCCCGCCGATCTCGGCTGGCTCGTCCCGTTCCTCATCCTCGCGGTCACCGGCATGCTGCTGGTGCTCGCCGAGGCGTTCTACAAGGGCTCCGACCGCACCGCGCTCGTCGGTCTCAGCGTGGCGGGCTCGGTCGCCGCCGCGATCGCCTCGATCGTGCTGTACCGCCAGCTCGCGCCAGGCGAGACGAAGCAGCTGCTCGGCTCGATGATCGTCGCCGATCGGCTCGGCTACGTGCTCGCCGCGGTGTTCTCGACGATCACCGCGCTGACCGCGCTGATGTCGCCCGCGCACCAGCGCGAGCACGACTGGCGGATGGGCGAGTACTACGGGCTGCTGATGCTGTCGACCGCGGGCATGGTCATCCTCGCGCAGGCCGGCAGCCTCGTCACCGTGTTCCTCGGCATCGAGACGATGTCGATCGCGGTGTACGTGATGGTCGCGATGCGTCGCAGCTCGCGCCGCGGCAACGAGGCCGCGATGAAGTACTTCCTGATCGGCGCGTTCGCGACCGGCTTCCTCGTGTACGGCATGGCGCTGCTCTACGGCGCGTCCGGCACGCTCTCGCTGGTCCGCATGCAGAGCGCGCTCGGCGCGACCGCGAACCCGGGCCTCGTGATCGCGGGCGCGTTCCTGCTCGTCGTCGCGTTCGGCTTCAAGATCGCCGCGGTGCCGTTCCACATGTGGGCGCCCGACGCGTACGAGGGAGCCCCCACGCCGGTGACCGCATTCATGGCGGCCGGCGTCAAGGGCGCGGCGATCGCGGCGATGATCCGCGTGTTCGGCGTCGCGCTCGGTGGCGACGTCCTGCCGTTCGGCACCCTCGGCTGGGCGAGCCCGCTCGTCGTGATCGCCGCGGTCACGATCACGATCGGCAATATCGGCGCGCTTCGGCAGGACAACATCAAGCGCATGCTCGCGTACTCGTCGATCTCGCATGCCGGCGTGCTGCTCGTCGGCCTGTGCGCGATGGGCCTCGGCTCGCCGACCGGCCTGTCGGCGGTCGTCTACTACGTGATCGCGTACAGCGCCGCCACCATGGGCGCCTTCGCGGTCGTCGCGTACATCGGCAGCCGTGGCCGCGAGCGCGTGCTGGTCGACGACTACGCCGGATTCGCGTCGCAGCATCCGGCGGCCGCGCTCGCGATGCTGATCTGTCTGCTCTCGTTCGGCGGCATCCCGCCGACCGGCGGGTTCTTCGGCAAGTTCTACGTGTTCAAGAGCGCGATGGACGTCTACGACGGGCAGCTGCTGTGGCTCGTGATCATCGGCGTCATCAACTCGGCGGTCAGCATCTACTATTACCTGCGCATCGCGACCGCGATGTACTTCCGCGAGGCGAGCGCGCCGTTCACGGTGACCCGGTCGCCGGGCATGATCTTCGTGGTCGCGCTGATGCCGATCATCGTGCTCGAGCTCGGCATCATGCCGGGCTGGTGGCTGAAGCTCGTCGGCGGCTGAGATGTCGGCCGCTCGCAGCCTTCGCGACCTCGCGAGAGCGGCGGGCATCGATCCCGACTACACGAGCTGGAACGGCAGGCCGGCGGCGGCGAGCGACGAGTCGCTGCACCTCGCGCTGCGCGCGATCGGGCCGGCGCTCGGCGTCGACCTCGACGCGCCCGACGCGCAGCACGCGCTCGAGCGCGCGCGCTGGCTCGAGATCGTGCCCCCGGTCGTGCTCGCGTGGGACGGCCGGCTCTCGCTGCCGTTCTCGGTGCCGGCCGACATGGATCTCGAGTGGGAGTGCGAGGTCACGACCGAGCAGGGCGGCAGCGTGCGCGCGCACGGCCGGTTGTTCGATCTGCCGGCCGACGGCCACGCGTGGCCGGGTGGTGTCGTCCACTGCGTGCGGCGCGCCGAGATCTGGCTGGAGGGCCAGCTCGGCTACCACACCGTGACCTGGCGAACGGCGGGCACCGAGGGCGAGGCGCTCGTGATCGCCGCGCCGACGAAGGCATGGGGCCAGCCGGGGTGGGGCGCGCGGCGGTGGGGCGTGTTCGCGCCGGTCTACGGCATGGCGTCACCCGAGAGCGGACCGGCGGGTGATCTCGGAACCCTCGCGCACCTGATGCGTGCCGTCGAGCAGCGCGGCGGGCACTACGTCTCGGTGCTGCCGCTGCTCGCCGCGTTCCTCGACGAGCCGTACGCGTTCTCGCCGTACTCGCCGGCGAGCCGGCTGTACTGGAACGAGCTCTACCTCGACCTGCGCATGCTCGCGGCCGAGGTCGGCCTCGCTGCGCCGAGCGCGCCGCCGATCGTGCCGGGCGCGCCGATCGACTACCGCGCGCAGTATCGCTGGCGGCGCCCGTTTCTCGACGCGTGCGCCCAGCGCCTGCTCGCGGACGAGGCGTTCGTCGCGGGCGTCGACGCGTGGGCGCGCGACAAGGGCGCGTACGACTACGCCGCGTTCCGCGCGCTCGGCGAGCAGCATCGCGCCGGCTGGCGCGCGTGGCCGGTACACGTGCGCGAGGGCACGAAGCTCGCGACGACGCGCGCCGAGGCGATCGCGATGGGCGCCGAGGCCGCCCGCGTCGACACGCACGTCGTCGGGCAGTGGCTGATGCACGCACAGCTCCAGCAGCTCCAGGGTGGCGACGTCGGCCTCTACCTCGATCTGCCGGTCGGCGTGAACTGCGACGCGTACGAGGTGTGGCGCTGGCGCGATCTGTTCCTCACCGATCTCGCCGCCGGCGCGCCGCCCGACGCGCTGTTCCTCGGCGGTCAGAACTGGGGCCTGCCGCCGCTATCACCGACCGCGCTGCGCCGCGACCGTTATCGCTACTTCATCGCCTGCCTGCGCCACCACATGCGCGCCGCCGGCATGTTGCGCATCGATCACGTGATGGGGCTGTTCCGGCTGTACTGCGTGCCGAGCGGCCGGCCGGCGACCGACGGCGTGTATCTGCGCTATCCGCACGACGAGCTGCTCGCGATCGTCACGCTCGAGTCCAGCCGCACGTGCTGTGCCGTCGCCGGCGAGGATCTCGGCACCGTGCCCGCGCACGTCCGCCCGGCGATGCACCGCCACGGCATGTTCCGGCTCCACGTCGGCCAGTGGTCGTTCCCGCAGCAGGTCGGTGAGGCGCCGGCCGTCGCGCCCGCGGAAGCCGTCGCGTCACTGGACACCCACGACACCCCGACGTTCGCGGGCTGGTGGCGCGGCGCCGACATCGACGACAAGCGCGACCTCGGCCTGATCGACGACGCGCACGCGCACGCCGAGCGCGAGGAGCGCGAGCGCCACAAGGTCGCGCTGCTCGCGTTCGCCGACGCGCACGTCCAGGGCGACACGCTGACCGAGGTCGAGCGCGCGATGGTCGCGACGACCACCGACCTCGCACTCGGTCCCGCCGAGATCGTGCTCGTCGCGCTCGACGATCTCGTGCTCGATCCGCTTCCGCATAACGTACCGGGCACGCTGCCGTCGCATGCCGGTGCGGCGCCGGCGCGCGGCACTCACGAGCGGCCGAACTGGCAGCGCCGCGTACAGAGCTGGGCCCAGGTGCTCGACGCCGAGCAGGCGCCGCCGGCCGCCGCCGCCGCGATCGCGGCGCTGGTCGCCGCCCGGCCGCGCTCGTAGCCGTGGTGGTATTCCGGAGTACGCTGGCACACAGGGTGCTCCGTCCTCCGCCAGGAGGTCTGGCATGGCCGAATCGGACAGCAGCAGCAGCACCGGCATCGTCGCCATCTTCGCGATCCTGCTCATGATCGTCATCGCGAGCTTCATCGCGTGGCGAGCCGGCGTGTTCGGCCGTGGCGGCGATCACAAGACACTGGAGGTCAACGTCAACACGCCCGGATCGACCTGACGCGCGCATTCGCACGGCGCACCTGGGCCCTCAGCCGCTGTACGATTGCCTCATGCGCCTGTGGTACCTGGCCACCGCGCTGGTCGCCGGCTGCGGCTTCCAGCACGGGATCGTCGCTGACGCGCAGCACGACGCCGCGGTCACCGACACGGCCCCGCCCGAGGACGCCGCACCACCCGATGCGGCCGCACCCGACGCGATGCCCGATGCAGCGCGGCCGACTGACGACGATCAGGACGGCGTGCCCGACACGACGGACAACTGCCCGGCCGACGCGAACCCCGACCAGCGCGATCACGACGGTGACACGCACGGCGACGCGTGCGACCGCTGCCCGCACCTCGCGAGCGAGACCGATCCGGACGGCGACGCCGACGGCGTCGGCGACGAGTGCGATCCGCGGCCGTCGATGCCCGGCGATTCGATCGCGCTCTTCGAGGGCTTCTACGACGCGAATTCGATCGCGAGCTGGACCGCGAACGGCGGCATGTGGACGGTCGCCAACGGGGTGCTCACGCAGGCGTCGACCGCCGCCACCGATGTCCAGCTGATCGCACCGGTCAATGTCGTGCGCGGCGCGGTGACCTCGCAGGCGCACGTGATCGCGCTCGGCACGCCGAGCCCGGGCAACGGCTTCACCTACCCGCACGTCTCCGTCACCGCCGGCGTCGCCACCGGTCAGGCGTACTGGTGCTCGGTCCTCGACGACCCGCAGGACGGCGACAAGATCTACGCGACGTACGACTACAACGGCACGCCGACGCAGTTCCCGAGCGCCGCCTGGCCCGGCACGTTCGGCGCCGGCAGTGACGTGCAGGTGACCGTCGCGCTCCTCGGTGGCAACAGCGTGTGCACCGTCAAGCAGGGCGCCACGACGGCGAGCGTGAACGGTAACCTGGGCGCGACCTCGGGCGCGGTGCAGGTCGCGACGCGGACCGCGTCCGCGAGCTTCGACTACGTGTTCGCGGTCTCGATCGGCAACTGATCCATCGCCGGCCGGGGCGCGATCACTTCCCCTGCTGGATCGCCTCCACCGCGTCGCAGACGAATTCGATCCCGATCTGGTCACCGGAGCAGTCGAGCGGCCGGAACGGCATGTTCTCGGCGGTGGAGAACGAGCCGTCTTCTCGTCTCGCATTCTTGCCCGTCGCGATCACCGGGTTGTCGCTCGCGATCAACAGCCACCCGATGCCGATGTGTGTGCTCAGTGCGCGGGGCAAGCACGTGCCGATCGAACCGGGTGCGATGGTGAACGTGGACTCGTGAACGAGCAGCCGGGTCCCCGCCGTGTTGAAGTAGTTGCAGGTGTACTTGGCAGGCACCACGCCGGCGTTCAACACGAAGGCCGAGGGCAGCGTGACGTAGTCGACAGTCGCTCGCTCGTCCACGTAGGGAGCGAGCCAGACCGCATGCGCGGGAGAGGCTGGCGTCGCCGCGGGAGCCGGCGGAGGAACCTCGATCTTGCCGATCGCGTTCAGCACGCTGTCGAGCTTCTGGTCGAGCTGCAGGTTCGCCTTGGCGAGCGCCGCGGTATCGGTCGCGATCGCCGCGTTCTGCTGGACGACCAGCGTGGTTTGCTTCGTGATCGTGCTGGTCTGGTCCGCGATCGCGGCCGTGTTGTCGTCGATCAGCTGGATCGCCTGGGCGATCTTCAAGAGCGGGTTTGCGTCGTCCGCCGCGTACGCCAGACCTCCCGCACCCAGAATGGCCAGCGTCACCGTCGCGAACATTTGCTTTCGAGTCATCGTCCTCTACTCCTGAAATGAGGCGTCGCGGTACCGCTCGGCGAGCGAGCCGCGGTGGCCTCGATGGTTCTGGTGTAGAGACGAAGGGCACCGAGGATCTTCCCGTGCCCTCTGTTGATCTCAGGGGAAATACGCCTGGGTGAGCTGATCGAGCGCGGCGCGCGCCGCGACCAGGGGCGGATCGTCGCAGAAGGTGACGTCATTCCGGTGCTCGGAGCCGCCGGCCTCGAGAGTCATCGACTCGAACACGTCGGACGGTGGGGTGCACGGCGGCTCGCCGAGATCGAGCAGCGTCACGAGCGCGGCGGCCGTGAGTGCATCGATCGCGTGATCCCGCTCTTCGGCGGTGACCTGCGCCTCGTGCACCATCACCGGCAGCTCGTCGAACCGGTCGAACAGGAGCGTCCCGTCGGCGTCGAGCTCGACGAAGCCACTGCAATCGCTATCGGCAGGGCAGGGGCCGGCCGACGAGGTCCTGCGAAAGCTCTCGAACGCGCCGGCCGTCGGGGCGTCGGTCCCCGATCCGCCGGCCGAGCTCTTGTCAGAGCAGCCGAGCAGACCCAGCTGCAAGACCATGTACGCGGCGAGCACGAGGCGCATGAGGTCGAGCCAGGAGCATGCCCCATGCCAGGCACCCGAGCGAGCCGCGAGTCAAACGCCCCGCGCGAGGCACCGCCCCGCTCGCGGCGGGGCCTGGTACCGCGACGGATCCCTGTGGCCTCGAAGCGCATGACCCTCAGAAATTCACGAGCCGTCGTGACGTCGCCGGCATCGGTCGGAGCCGTCTACCTCCCGGCGACAACCGTCTTGTTCCGGTACGGCGCGGCGATCGGCTCGAACGTCATGCCGCGGGCGTCGTAGATCTCGTACGGATTGCCGAGCCCGTGCGCCTTGATCGGCGCTGCACGGAGCACACCAGCCTCGGCCCAGAGCAGTCGCTTGCGCGTGGCGTCGACGTCGGCCCACGTCCACGCGGGTCGCGCTTCGAATGCGTCGCCTGCGATCACGCCATAGCGAGCGCGCGCGCCGACCGGCTTGATCTGCAGGGTCAGGTTCTTGTTGATCGGCTTGGTGAACCCAGCCTTGGCGAGTCGGGTCCAGCCGTCGCGGCGCAGGCGATCGGTCGCGAGACCTTGCGCGAGTCGATCGCCGTCGATCTCCTCGAGGTCGTCCCACACGAGCGCGACGTTCGGCGGCGCTTGCTTCGCATCGCGGTAGAACACGCCTCCACCGCCCCACGTGTTGCCCTGCGGCCACAGCTTCAGCGCCTTGAGATAGGGCGCGAACGACACCGCGGTCCACGCGCCCGCCGCTTCGGACTGCCACTTGCCGTCGAGCGCGAAGTAGACGAGGTACTTGCCGGTTGACGAGATGTCGCAACGCTCGACGTAGATCTTGTGCTTGCACCACTGGCCGACGTCGATCTTGTCGGTCTTCAGATCCCAGCCGAGCGTGCAGAACACCTTCGAGGGCCCCTGGCGCAGCACCACCGCACGATCCGACTCCGGTCGCATCAGCACGTAGAGGCGTGGCTCGGGTTTCGTGCTCATGCGGGAATGGCCGGATTCTCAGCGGGGCGGAAAGACGATGTCCAGGCGCTCGCCCGAGTCGCCCTGGCGCGCGGGTTCGAGCCCCGTTGCGTGCAGCAGGTGGTGGATCGCCGCCTGGGGGTCGGCGTGATCGGCCGTCGCG
>DAIRFU010000588.1:0-4514 GCA_036794935.1 Kofleriaceae bacterium
GATGATCACGCCGGCGGACGCCGCGGTGACGTTCGGCGCGATGGGCCCTCACTCCGCGGTGCCGGTGCCGGGCCGCTCGCTGCTCGTCACGACCGAGGAGGTCTACCCGCCGCCGTTCGGCGCCGGCTGTCCGTGGGGCCACGTGCGGCTCGTCGATATCGCGGACCCCGCGGCGGCCTCCGTCATCGGCGAGTACAAGCTGGCCGAGAACGATCCGAGCTGCGCCGCGGATGCGCCGAGGGTCACGTACACCGCGCACAACGCGACGACGACCGCGAACGTCGCGCTCGTCACGTGGTACGCGGGCGGCCTCCAGGCGATCGACATCTCGGATCCGCGCGCGCCGTTTCAGCTCGCCGAGTTTCGGCCGGCGCCCCTCGCGAGTGTCGCCGTCGAGGATCCAGGGCTCGGCGGCAGTCCCATCGAGATGTGGAGCTATCCGATCATCAAGGAGGGGCTCGTGTATGTCGTCGATTCGCGCAACGGACTGTACGTGCTTCGTTACAACGGTCGCTGGGGCGAAGAGATCAAGGCGCGGCGGTTCCTCGAGGGCAACTCCAACCTCGGCGCGAACGCCGCGAACGAGTGAGCATGGATGTTGCGATGACCGCTCCCAGGAGGAGTGACATGTCATTCACACGTTCAGCGTTATTTGCAGCCCTCGTCGCGACGGCGGCATTCGGTTGCCGACGCGACACGACAGATACCGAGACTGTGGGCCGCGACGAGCCGACGAGCGGCGTCACCAGTGGGACACCGGGCACGCCTGGCACGTACGAGTCGGATACGACCGGCACGACGGGCGCGCAGGACACGACCGGTGCGACCGGTGCGCAGGGCACGACCGACACGATGGGCGCTCAGGGCACCACGGGAACGTCGGGTACAACGAGCGCGCAGGGAACGACCGGTACCACCGGCGCGCAGGGCACGACCGGTACGACAGGCGCGCAGGGTACGACGGGCGCGCAGGGCACGACCGGTACGACGGGCGCGCAGGGCACGACCGGTACGACGGGCACCGATCTCGATCGGCAGGGCCGCACCGGCCCGACCCGGACGCGTGGCACCGGCCCGATGGGCACGACCGGCTCGCAGGGCACGACCGATACGACGGGTACGACCGATACGACCGGCACCCAGGACACGACCGGCACACAGGGGACGCAGGGCACGATGACGGGTGATGCCGGCATCAACGCGCCCGCGACCGACATGAACCAGCAAGACGATCAGAACCAGATGAACAGCGGCTCGGCGATGAACGGCACGAGCAACGACACCAACACGAATCGCGACAGTCAGGATCAGAGCATCGGCGGCGGCGATACGTACGATCGCAACCGCTGATCACCGCATCGAGTCATCGATCGAGTCATCGATCGAGAAGTGATAGTTCGCGTCGAGGTTGGAGTCGTACGCGTGACAGCCGTACACGCTGGTCGCCTCGAACCACAGCTCGAGGTCGTCGCCGCGCGGCAGGACGAGCGTCGGGTCGGCGGGGACGAGCGTCGCGGCTTCGTCCTCGCGCGTGACGGCCAGTGTCTTCACGGCCCCGCCGTCGACGCGCCAGTACGCGGTGATGCTCCACGTCGCGTGACCGCCGCTCTCGCTCGCGCAGTCGGCGAGGCGTGCGGGGTCGTAGTGGATCGCGACCGCGTCGCCGCCGCGCAGCGCGCCCTCGACGGACTCGCTCCAGTCGGCCTCGAACGCGAGTACCGCGCCACTCGAGCCGCGCGTGATGTCGAACGCGTAGTTCTGATCGAGGTTCGAGTCGTACGCGATGCAGCCCCACCGGTTGTTGATCGCGAACCACATCGCGACCCGGCTCGCCGTGGCCGGGATCTCGAGGCTCGCGGCGACCGGCTCGACCACGCCGGTGTTCAGGCGCGAGACCGCGAACGCCTGCGGCTCACCGCCATCGAAGCTCGCGTATCCCGTGACGCCCCACACCTCGCTGCCGTTCGTCGAGCCGCGGCACTCGGTGAGCCGATCGAGGTCGTACTCGATGCGCACGCGATCGCCCGCGAGCAGCGTGCCCGAGACCGTCTCGTTCCACGCGTCGTCGAACACGATCACCGGCGACTGCCCGTCGGCCTTGCCGCCACCGGCGGCCGGGTTCGGGTCGGCGGTCCGGGGATCGGCCACGCAGGCAGCCAGGGACGTTGCCAAACACAACATCGCGCAGAGTCGAGTCGACATGGCCGCGGCCTTCTGCAGCGAGCGCGCCAGCAGCGCGCACGTGATCCCGATGATCTAGCGAGTCAGCCGCTGGCTACTCGGTTCGCCAGGTCGCGCGCCGGAGCCCGTGCAATCGCCGGTCATCGCCGCGATCCATTCGCGGATCAGCGCGACGCCCTCGGTATAGACGAGGTTGCGGCCGAGCTCGGGCATCCGGACCTCGGGCTCCGTCGACTCCATGCGATAGATGATGATCGACTGGTCCGGCACGCCGGGCACGATGTCGTACTGCAGGTTGCCCGAACCGCGGCCCGTGGCGACCGGCGCCTTGCACACGCCGAGCTTCGCGAGATCGGTCTCGGCGTGATCGAGGTAGAGACCGGACGTGCGCGCGGCACCGCGCGGGTTGTGGCAAAAGCCGCAGTTGATGTCGAGGAACTGGCGTGCGCGCTCGTCGAGCGTGCCGCTCGCGGCGTCGAAGGCGTCGAACGCGTGCGGCCACTGGTCGCGCGGCGGCGCGCCGACGAGGGCGCCAGCGTCGATCATCGCCTGTACGCGATCGGGCACCAGATTGCGCACCTTCGGACCGACGGGCATGAACATCTCGTCGTGCTCGGCGTGACAGAGCTTGCACTGGTTCTGGTTGGGTACCGAGTACACGTCGCTGCGCGCGCTGCCGTCGTCGTGGATCCAGTCGACGTCGACGAGAGCGCCGGCGATGGCGAGCTTCGCGTCGTCGGCGTCGTCGCCGTAGCTGTACGCGCCGCCGTGCCAGCCGGTCTCGCCATGGACGAGCACGCGCGTCTCGATGAGGCGCCGGCCCTTGCTCGGATCGCGGCGGTCGTGCGGGAAGCCGAACGTCTTGACGAGCACGCTGCCGACCGGCAGGTCGAGCGGACCGTCGTCGCTCCACGCCGCCGTCTGCCCGGCGGGGAGCCGCACGAAGCGCTCCTTCACCGCGTAATCGGAGAACAGCGGCGTGGTGAGGTCGTACGCGATCACGCCGGGCGCCGGTGTCTGCGTCGCGATGTCATCGAACAGGCCCCAGCTCGACAGGTGGCCGCACATCTTGCCGTCGATCGCACACACCTCGTCGCCGCCGCTGCACCCGGCCGCCGTCACGAGCGCGAGCAGGCAGAGCCGCTTCACGGCAGGTGGACCTCGGGGAGCGGCGCGAGCGTGCAGTCGTGCGGCGTCATGTCCTCGGACGCCGGCGTCTCCTGATCCCCGAGCGGCCAGCCGAGGTTGATGAAGTTCGCGTCGCCGTTGTTCTGGATGCAGATCTTGTCCTCGGGGCCGTAGGTGCGCGCCGGATCGACGGCGCCGTCCCACGCGATGTCGGGCACGATGAACGGTGGGTCGGGGTGGAGCTCGCCGATCGCCGAGATGAGCAGCCCACCGAGCTGGCCGGTCGGCATGTCACTCGTGCCGGTCAGCGTGTTGTCGTGGATCGCGATCGCGGTCGGGTACTGGTCGTAGCTCGGATCGGTGACCTCGATGCCCGTCGGCACGTAGCTGATCACGCCGAGGTTGATCGACTTGTGGTCGCCGATCCGGTTGCCGAAGATCTCGACCTGGTGCGCCGCGAGGATCGCGATGCCGGTGCCGGTCGGCACGAGGCCGACGATGTTGCCGGACGGCGCGAAGTTCTCCGTGTTGTTCGCGTTGATGTCGTTGTCGTAGACGCGGGTGATCGCGCCGTTCTCGACCTCGAGGCCGGGGAGGTTGAACACGAGGATGCCGCCGGTGTTCTTCGTCGCGGTGTTGCCAAACACATCCGCATTCGTCGAGTTCTCGATCTCGATGCCGGCGACGTTATCCTCGGCGGTGTTGTCGCGCACGATGATGTTGTCCGACTGGCCGACGTAGATGCCGGCGTCCGAGGCGCCGCGCACGACGCTGTCCGCGATCAGCACGTTCTTGCACTGGACCGGGTACAGGCCGTACGAGCCGTTCGTCTCGTTCGGGCCGGCGGTCCACTCGACGCGCATGCGCTCGATCGTCACGCCGTCCCCGCCGAGCACCTTGAGCGCGTCACCTCGCGTGTCCTCGATCGCGATGTCGTGGATGACGAAGTTGTTCGCGGTGACGAGCAGGCCCTGCGCGCCGGCGGTCTGGCCGTCGAACGTCAGCACGGTGTCGTCCATGCCGGCGCCCTGGATCGTGACGTCGTCGACATCGAGCGAGAGGTCGGTCTTCAGCGCGAACCGGCCGGCCCCGAACGCGACCGTGCCGCCGGGCGAGATTTCGATGAGCGCGGTCTGCACATCCGTGGCGCTCGCGCACTCCGAGATGCCGATGCACGTCCCCTGGACGCCCTCGCACGGGTCGTC
>DAIRFU010000589.1:0-4503 GCA_036794935.1 Kofleriaceae bacterium
CCGCTATCAACAAGACGTCGACGCGCTGGCGACCTGTCGCACGGGCCAGATCGAGGCGAAGCACAACGGCCAGGAGGTGACGCTGGCAGGGGTGATCTGCGACCTGCGCGAGGTGCAGACGCGATTCCCCGACGCGATCTTTCTCGCCGAGGCGTTCACGCGGCCGAAGCTGATGTACGCGCTCGCCAAGAGCGGGTTCTCGCAGTCGTACACGTACTTCGCGTGGCGAACGACGAAGTGGGAGCTCGAGACGTACCTGACCGAGCTGGCGAGCGCGCCGGTCGCCGACTTCTTCCGGCCGAGCTTCTGGCCGACGACGCCGGACATCTTCCCCGAGCACCTCGTGCACGGTGGCCGCGCGATCTTCATCCAGCGCGCCGTGCTCGCCGCCACGCTCGCCGCGAGCTGGGGGATCTACGGCCCGTCGTACGAGCTGATGGAGAACGTGCAGCGGCCCGGCGTCGAGGAGCTCGCGCACAACGAGAAGTACCAGGTCCGCTCGTGGGAGCTCGCGAAGCCGGACTCGCTGCGCCACGTGATCGCGCGGCTCAACCGGATCCGGCGCGACGTCCCGGCGCTGCGCGATCTGCGCTCGCTACGCTTTCACCGCACCGATAACGAGCTCGTGCTCTGCTACTCGAAGCGGCGCGGCGACAGCCTCGCGCTCGTCGTCGTCAACCTCGATCCTCACCACACGCACCGCGCCTGGCTCGAACTCGATCTCGCGGCGCTCGGCATCGCTACCGACCACACGTTCCAGGTCCACGACCTGCTGTCGGGCGCACGCTTCTCGTGGCGCGGCCCTCACAACTTCGTCGAGCTCGTGCCCGACGAGATGCCCGCCCACATCTTCGAGGTGCGCCGCTTCGCGCGCAGCGAGAACCAGTTCGAGTACTTCCTATGACTGACGAGCTTCTTCCCGACGATCCGCTCTGGTTCAAGGACGCGATCATCTACGAGATCCACATCCGCGCGTTCCAGGACTCCACGAACGACGGCATCGGCGACATCATCGGGTTGATCTCGCGCCTCGACTACCTCGCCGATCTCGGCGTCAACGCGATCTGGCTGCTGCCGTTCTATCCGTCGCCGCTGCGCGACGGCGGCTACGACATCGCCGAGTACACGAACGTCCACCCGCACTACGGCAAGCGCGAGGACATCGCCCGCCTGCTGCGCGAGGCGCACCGCCGCGGCATGCGCGTGATCACCGAGCTCGTGCTCAACCACACGTCCGCGGAGCACCCGTGGTTCCAGCGCGCGCGACGCGCCCCACCGGGCAGCCCCGAGCGTGACTTCTACGTGTGGAGCGACACGCCCGCGCTGTATCAGGACACCCGCATCATCTTCCAGGACTACGAGACGTCGAACTGGGCCTGGGATCCGGTCGCGAAGGCGTACTACTGGCACCGCTTCTACACGCACCAGCCCGACCTGAACTTCGACAACCCGGCCGTCCACGAGGCGCTGTTCGGCGTCCTCGACTTCTGGTTCGAGATGGGTGTCGACGGCATGCGGCTCGACGCCGTGCCGTACCTCTACGAGCGCGAGGGGACGAGCTGCGAGAACCTGCCCGAGACGCACGACTTCCTGAAGCAGCTGCGCGCGCACATCGACAGCAAGTTCAAGAACCGCATGCTGCTCGCGGAAGCGAACCAGTGGCCGACCGATGCCGCCGCCTACTTCGGCGAGGGCAACGAGTGCCACATGAACTTTCACTTCCCGCTGATGCCTCGCATGTTCATGGCGATCGAGCTCGAGGACAGCTTCCCGATCATCAACATCCTCAACCGGACGCCGACGATCCCCGAGACCTGTCAGTGGGCGACGTTCCTCCGCAACCACGACGAGCTCACGCTCGAGATGGTCACCGACGAGGACCGCGACACGATGTACCGGGCGTACGCCGCCGAGCGCGCCGCCCGCGTCAACCTCGGCATCCGCCGCCGGCTCGCGCCGCTCTTGCGCGTGCGCCGCAAGATCGAGCTGATGAACGCGCTGCTGCTCTCGCTGCCCGGCACGCCGGTCCTCTACTACGGCGACGAGATCGGGATGGGCGACAACATCTATCTCGGCGATCGCGACGCGGTGCGCACGCCGATGCAGTGGAGCTCCGACCGCAACGCCGGCTTCTCGCGCGCGAACCCGCAGAAGCTGTACCTGCCGCCGATCATCGACCCCGAGTACCACTTCGAGGCGATCAACGTCGAGGCGCAGCAGGCGAACCCGTCGTCGCTGCTGTGGTGGATGAAGCGGCTGATCGCGAAGCGCAAGGAGCACCAGCTGTTCGGGCGCGGCACGATCGAGTTCATCAACGGTGACAACCCGCGCGTGCTCGCGTTCGTCCGCGAGCTCGACGGTGACGCCGTGCTCGTCGTCGCGAACCTGTCGCGCTACGTCCAGTGCGCCCGCCTCAACCTGGATCGGTTTCGCGCCGCGACGCCGGTCGAGCTGTTCGGCCGCATCCGGTTCCCCGACATCACAGAGGCGCCGTACTTCGTCTCGCTCGGTCCGTACGACTTCTACTGGCTCCAGCTCGAGCGCCCGCAGGTCGCGGAGGTCGCCGCCGACTGGCCGGCACTGACCGCCCACGCCACGTGGACCGAGCTGCTCGAGCCCAGGCGCCGGCGCGCGCTCGCCGGTGCGCTCATCCGCTACGCGTCGCAGCGGCGGTGGTTCCGCAGCAAGGCGCGCTCGCGCAAGGACGTCACGATCCTCGACGTGATCCGGCTCGACAACGATCCGCGGTTCGCGGTCGTGCTGCTCCAGGTCGAGTACGCGCACGGCCGCCCCGAGACGTACGTGCTGCCGGTCGCGTTCGCCGAGGACACCGGGCCGCAGGAGTCGATGCGCATGCCGGCGCTCGTGATCGCGCGCGTCGCGATCGAGAACGTGCCCGGCCGCGGCACCGTCCACGGCGTGCTCTACGACGCGCTGTGCTCCGACGTGTTCGGTGCCGGCTTGCTCGGAGCGATGACCCAGGGCGCCGGCGGCACCGGCGAGCACGGCCTGTTGACCGGCACCGCGCTCGATGCGTTGCGCGAGCTCCCCGCCGACACGCCGCTCATCCCGCGCCTGACGTCCGCCGAGCAGACGAACAGCAGCATCGTGTACGGCGACAAGATGATGCTGAAGATCTTCCGCGTCATCGAGGAGGGACCGAGCCTCGAGTACGAGGTCGGCCACTTCCTCGCGCAGCGCGAGCCGCCGTACCTCGGCGTGCCCCGGCTCGCCGGCGTGCTCGAGTACACGCCGCGCCACACGGGCGAGGTCGATGCGGACACGGTGCCGGTCGAGCCGAGCACGATCGGCACGCTGTTCGAGTACGTGCCGAACCAGGGCGACGCGTGGACGTTCACGCTCGACGTGCTCGACCGCTACTACGACAAGGTGCTCTCCGACGAGCGCCGCCCGGCACAGCCGCCGATCGAGCCGTTGCCGCTCGTGCAGCGTGCCCGCACGGCCCCGACCGATCGCGTGATCGACTGGATCGGCGCGTACACCGATCGGTCGCGGCTGCTCGGCATGCGCACCGCCGAGCTGCACCTGGTCCTCGCCGGCGACGGTTCCAACCCGCTGTTCGCGCCGGTGCCGTACGACATCATGCACCAGCAGTCGATGTACGGCTCGGTGAGCGCGCACATGGCGCGCACGTTCGAGCTGCTGCGCAACCGGATGAATACGCTGAGCGGGGAAACGCACACGCTCGCGCAGTCCGTGATCGCGCGCGAGGTCGAGATCGATCGCGTGCTCGAGCGGATCACGCGGCGCCGTATCGACGTGATCCGCTCGCGGGTCCACGGCGACTACCACCTCGGCCAGGTCCTGTGGACCGGCGAGGACTTCGTGATCATCGACTTCGAAGGCGAGCCCGGGCGGCCGCTGTCGCAGCGCCGGTTCAAGCGCAACCCGCTGCGCGACGTCGCCGGCATGCTGCGCTCGATCCAGTACGCGAGCGTCGCCGGCCTGCGCGACGGCCGCCGGCGCCCCGAGGATCTGCCGCTGCTCGAGGTGTGGTCACGCGCCTGGTCGCAGTGGGTGTCGGCCTCGTTCCTCGGCGGCTACCTCGACCGCGTCGCCGGGACGCGCATCGTGCCGCCGAGCGACACCGACCTCGAGCTGCTGCTGCGCTTCTTCCTGCTCGAGAAGGTCGTGTACGAGATCGGCTACGAGCTCAACAACCGGCCCGACTGGGTCGAGATCCCGCTCCGCGGCCTGCTCGCGCTCATGGACGTGCCGTGAAGCCGGACATCGGCGAGCTCGACATCCACCTGTTTCGCGAGGGCAAGCACCCGCGCCTCCACGAGAAGCTCGGCTCCCATCCGTTCGAGGGCGGCACGTTCTTCGCGACGTGGGCGCCGCACGCCGCCGCGGTCAGCGTGATCGGCGACTTCAACGGCTGGACGCCGGGCGCGAATCCGCTCGCGCCGATCGACGGCACCGGCGTCTGGCAGGGCAGCGTGCCCGGCGTCGGCACGGGCGCGCTCTACAAGCTGCACATCA
>DAIRFU010000004.1:0-34498 GCA_036794935.1 Kofleriaceae bacterium
GCCACGCGTTCCAGTCGGTCGATTCGAAGATGTTCGCGGCCGAGGTCAAGCCACTCGGGGACAAGGTGCCGATCGCGACGTGGCTCGATGGCGGTGGCCTGCCCGCCGGTGCCGCCGCGACGCCGTCCGCGCATGCAACCGCGATCGAGCAGCTCGCGACGAGCGGTGCCGAGATCGATGCCGCGCAATGGACCACGCTCGACTGGGTCGTCTACCTGCGATCGCTGCCGGAGCGCTCACCGGCGGCGCGCCTGCAGGCGCTCGATGATCGCTATCACCTGACCGCCACCGCGAACGCCGAGATCGCGATGAACTGGCTGCCGCTCGTCGTGCGCGCCGACATGCGTACCGCGGCGCCCGCGGTCGAGGACTATCTGAAGAAGGTCGGTCGCGTCCGCAACCTGCGTCCGGTCTATGCCGCGATGATGGGTGGCGCCGAGTCCTGGCGGGCGCTCGCGCGATCGACGTTCGCGCACGCCAGCCCGCGCTATCATCCGATCACGCGCGCGGCGCTCGCCGACCTCGTGAAGTAGGGGCTCGGCTGATCACCAGCGTGCGGGCAGCTGTACTCAGCACGGGCAGCCAAAGAACGGCACCGCGGCGCGCTCGAGCTCTTCGCCACTCGCGCGGGTGATCACGGTGTCGAGCCCGAGCCACGGCTTGCCGATCAGCTCGAGCTCGCCATCGCCGTCGAGATCGACGAGCTGATCGACCGACCACAGGTCGCCGAGCTTGCGCAGCTGGACCGCCGCGAGCGAGCCATCGGCCTCGACCCGGAACAGGCCCCACACGTTGACCTCCGGGTCGCCGCAGGCGTGCTCCGTCGAGCCGTGCACGGAGACCCAGGTGACCCCGGTCGTCGGGTGCTTCACGATGTGGGTCTCGAACCTCGCGTACTCGTCCTCCCACCAGGGGCCACGCTCGTCGAGCTCCATGTACTCGCGCTGGGCATCGCGCGCGGGCTGCGACGCGATCAGCGCGGCGCGCGCCCGGCTCGCGAGCTCGCTGTCCTGGAGCACGGCGGGGACGAGCACCGGCGGCAGCGCGGCGTCGCGCGCGTAGGTGCCGTGACAGCCGGCGAGCCGGGCGGCGAGCACGACGCTGCCGTTCTCGAGCACGTTGCCGGCGGTCCACTTCGCGCCATCGAGCTCGGCATAGCCGGGGTCGCCGGTCAGCTGCGCGACGACCACGAAGCCGGTGACCGTCGTCTCGCACGCGCCGTCGACGACGACGTGCGTGCCTTGCCAGTGGCGGTAGGCAGCGGGCACGTCCGCATCCGCGACGCTCGCGATCGAGCTCTGGACGTAGTCGGTGGTGACCAGCTTCGGCGCGGTGTGCTTCGGCATGCGCTCGGCGTCCTCGCCGATGTCGGCGAGCTTGATGAACGAGGCATCGCCCGCGGCAAGCACGAGCGACACGTCGCTGGTGCGCGCGGTTCGTGCGGGCGGTGCCGCGGCTTCGGCGGGCGACGCGGTCGGCGGGACCTCCACGGGCACCGCCGGCGCCGGGACGACGGCGACGCGGACCTGTGCGTGCTCGTGCGGCCAGAGTGCGACGGCGAACGCCACGCCCAGGGTGCCGCACCCGATCGCGACGAGCAGGCCATGCCACGTGTAGGTGCGCGAAGGCACCAGAACTTCGGAGCGCAGCGGGTCGGTCATCGCCCACGAGGACTGCAGGGCCCATGCCGTGGCGGGAGCCGAGCCGGCGCGGGCACTTGCGGAGGACCGCGCCTCCACGGACACGCCGACTGCGCCCTCCGGGACACGCCCGGATCAGCGCGGTGCCGCGCCGCGTCCAGGCATCTCGGACGGCGGGTCCTCGGTCACGAACACGACCTCTTCGCTGATGATGACGGGCTCGTCGAGGTCGGTGATCGCAAACGGGTCGAGCGCGTTCGCCTGCTGCCGCCGCGCGTCGGCACGCCGCTTCGCACGTACCGCCACGAAGGCGCCGGCCCCGATCACACCGACCGCGCCGACCGCGAACAATTTCGTCATGGTCCTCATGAGAGTACGTGGAGCAACCGATGTGCCTGACCGGCTCGCGAGGCGGTGGCGGCGTGTTTGCAACCCTCGCTCGCATGCAGAAGAACGGATCCAGCGCGCGTCCTCACACTCAGAAGCACCCCGAGCCGCCGTTTCCCGAGCAGAAGCTGAAGAAGCCTGGTCTCGAATCCGAGCTCGAGCCGCGGCCGGAGTACCAGGCACCGGCGTATCGCGCGGCCGACAAGCTGAAGGGCAGGCGCGCGCTGATCACCGGTGGTGACTCCGGCATCGGCCGTGCGGTCGCGGTGCTGTTCGCGCGCGAAGGCGCCGACGTCGCGATCAGCTTCTTGCCGGCCGAGCAGTCGGACGCCGACGAGACCCGGCGCGCAGTCGAGGCCGAGGGCCAGCGCTGCGTGCTGATCGCGGGCGATCTCACCGACGAGGCGTTCTGTCGCGAGCTGATCGAGCGCACGCGCAAGGAGCTCGGAGGCATCGACATCCTGGTGTCGAACGCCGCGCACCAGAACCACAAGCGCATCGAGGATCTCGAGCCCGCCGAGTTCGATCGCACGTTCAAGACGAACGTCTACGCCTACTACCTGCTGACCAAGTACGCCGTGCCGCACATGGCGCCTGGCTCGTCGATCATCGCGACGAGCTCGACGACGAGCTTCAGCGGCAGCGAGGAGCTGCCCGATTACTCGGCGACGAAGGGCGCGATCAACCAGTACACGAAGGTGCTGGCGAAGCAGCTCGTCGACAAGCGGATCCGCGTCAACGCGGTCGCGCCGGGCCCGGTGTGGACGCCACTCAATCCGGCCGATCGCGGGATGACGCCGGAGCGCGTGTCGAAGTTCGGCACGCAGGTGCCGCTCGAGCGGCCGGCGCAGCCGGAGGAGCTCGCGCCCGCCTACGTCTTCCTCGCGTCGGAGGGAGACTCGAGCTACATCACCGGCATCATCCTGCCGGTGATGGGCGGCGAGACGATCGGCGGTTGATCGGCACGCAGGCAACTGCGGCGCGCGATCGCGCGTCGTAGCTGCGAAATGTTCGCGAAGCAGACCTTGCTGTCTGCCTCGCTCGTGGCTTTGTGTGGCGGCGCCCGCGTGGTGCGCGCCGAGGGTGACGTGCCCGCGCACAGCGACGACGAGGTGCATCCATTGCCCGAGCTCCACGACCTGCCGCCGGAGCACGCGGTCGTCCGTCGCGAGCCCCGGCAGCCGACCGGATACTTCACGCTCGGCGCCGGCTACTCCGATGACGAAGGGTTCGTCGCGGCGGCGACGGTCGCGCAGGAGGACCTGTTCCACACCGGCAGTCAGCTGTCGCTGCACGCGCGGCTGTCGGCGAAGCGCCGGCTGTTCCTGTTGCGGTTCGCCGATCCGGACGTGCTCGGTAGCAGGCTCGGGTTGTCGGACGATCTCTACAACGATCGCCGGCAGCGGCCCGGCTTCACGCGCGCCGCGGCGGGCAACTCGCTCACGCTCGCGCACCCGCTCGGCGAGCACGTGCGCGCCTTCGTCGGGTATCGCCTCGAGCAGGTCGAGGTCTCGCGCGATGCACTGTGGGCCGCGCGCACGATCGAGCCGCAGCCACCGCTGGTGGGCGGCGTGCTGTCAGCGCTGCGCGCCGGCGTGGTCTACGACACGCGCGACGTCCTCGATGCCCCGCGTCGCGGCACCGCGCTCGGCGCGTCGATCGAGATCGCCGACCGGCGGCTCGGCTCCGAGCTCGAATTCACGCGCACGCAGGCGTGGGCGCAGCACCACCAGCCGCTCGGTCCGCTCACGCTTCACCTCGCCGGCTCGTTCACGACGATCGCGGGACCACACGGCACGCCGGGATCGGAGCGGCTGTTCCTCGACAGCTCGCTGGAGCTCCGCGGCTATCGCCCCGATACGTTCGGTCCGATCGACGCGCTCGGCCGGCCGATCGGGGCGGACGCGAAGCTGCTCGCGAGCGCCGAGCTCGAGGTGCCGGTGGTGCGCCGGATCGGGCTGTCGGCGATCGGGTTCGTCGACGGCGGCGGGCTGTTCGACCGTGACGGCCAGGGGCAGCTCGGCCACTCGGTCGGGTTCGGCATCCTGTGGCGCTCGCCGATCGGCGCCTTGCGCTTCAACTGGGCGGTCCCGCTCGACGGCGGTAGCCCGAGCTTCGTGTTCGGCCTCGGCTCCGCGTTCTGATGGGGTAGTCTCGGCGCTGATGAGAAGTGCGGTGGTGTGCGCGGTGCTCGTGTGCGCCTGCCAGCAGAAGCAGCAGGATGCGGCGGCACGCGCGCAACCGGCGCGTCGCGATCTGACCGCCACGCTCGGCCCGGTGTCGCGCGCGGCGCTCGGCGATCTCGATGGCGATGGTCGCCTCGAGCTGGTGACCGTCGGCTCGCGGCAGGTGCTCGTGACGGATGCGACGAGCGGGCGGCAGATCGCGGCCGCGCCGGTCACCGCGGGCATCCAGGTCCTGGTCGTGGCCGACATCGACGGCGACCACCGGGCGGAGATCGTCGCCGGCTGGGGCATGACGCGAGAGTTTCGCGCTGCGGGGGCGCGCATCTCGCGGCTCTCGCTCGCCGACGGCCGGCTCGTGGAGGAGACGATCGCCGAGCCCGAGACAGAGCGCGACGATATCGCCGCGATCGTGCCGATGCCCGACCGCAAGGCGCTGCTCGTCGCGTACTTCGACGCGAAGTACACGGTGACGAGCGCGATCGCGCGGCGCGGCGCGGCGGGCTGGCAGCTGGACACGATCGGATCGATCCGCATGGCGACCTCGTACGCGCGCGGCGATCTCGACGGCGACGGCACGCCGGAGCTCGTGGTCGGCCGGGCCTACGGCGACGCGCTGGGGCTCGACGGCGATGCGTTCGTGCTCGCCGCCGATGGCCGCCGCACGCCGCTGCCGACCACGCGCGGTCTGCGCTCGCTCGCGATCGCGGGCGGCGACGTGTTCGTCGGCGACGGCTGGCACCAGAATTACGCCACCAACGCGCGGGGCCTGCTGACCTGGATCCGGCGGACCCCGGCAGGCTTCCGCGCCCAGCTGATCGAGGACACGCAGGGCCAGTACGCGATCGAGCGCATCGTGCCGGCGACGATCGATGGCAAGCAGGCGCTCGTCACACTCGGTAACCGCTATGTACGGGTGTTCGTCCGCGACGGTGACAGCTGGCGCGGGCTGACGATCGGCGGTGCCGCCCGCGACATCGCGGTCGGGGACATCGACGGTGTGCCCGGCGACGAGATCGTGATCGCGGGCGACACGTCCGAGGTCGTCGACCTGCACGGCGTGCGCTGGTGATCACGGCAGCAGGCGCGTGAAGACGCCCTCGATCTCGGCCGGATCCGCGGTGCCGACCGTCACGTAGCGAACCACGCCGGTGCGATCGATGATCACCGTCGTCGGCATGCCGGGCACGAGGTACGCGGCCCGGATCCGGTCGTCCGGATCGAGCGCGATCGGATACGCGAGTCGCTGGCTCGCGACGTAGCCGCGCACGAGGTCGGGCTCCTCGTCGGAGAGAGCGAGGATGTGCAGGCCGCGGCTGCCGTAGCGGCGGTGCCACTCGTTCAGGTGGGCGAACTGCGTCGTGCACGGCCCGCACCACGTCGCCCAGAAGTCGACGAGCACGACCTGGCCGCGCAGATCGGCGAGCGCGAGCGGTCTACCGCCATCGAGCGCGGCCGCGGTGAACGCCGGCGCAGGCCGGCCGAGCAGCGTCTCGGAGATCAGCCGGTCGTCGGGCGGGCGGGCCGCCAGCGTCACGACCCGCGTCAGCGGTGCGCCATCGCGCGTGAGCGCGACCGTCATGGCGTGGCCGGGCTCGGCGTCGGCGACGGTGGCCACGATCTGCTGCGACGTCTGCACCGCGACCCCGTCGAGCGACGCGATCGTGTCGCCGATCTGCAGGCCGGCCGCGGCCGCCGGGGTGCCGTCGACCACCTGGACGATCCTCGTCGTGCCCGGGTCGAAGCGGACGCCGAGGAAGGCCGGCTGCGCGCGGACCTTCGCGGCCGGTGGCGCGGGGGCGCGCGGCGGAGCGGGTGGCGGTGGCGAGGCGCCATGGCATCCGGCGAGGACGGCGATGCAGAGGCTAGTCGCGAGGCGGAGCGAACCCGTATCGCGCGAGGATCTGCTGGCCGTCCCGGGACCGGAGGAACTGGTCGAACGCGCGCGCACGATCGGCATGGGGAGAGTGTGTCGCAACCCCGGCCACGATGCTCGCGGTCGGTGCATCGGTGGGCTCGTCGAGCACGGCGAGCGCGATCGCCTCGCGTACGTCGGTGCGATACACGATCGCGACCCGCGCGCGGCCCTGCATCGCGAGCGCGAGCACGCCGGCGGCGTCGCCGCCGAGCACGAGGCGCGGCTGTACCGCGTGCCATGCGCCGAGCTGCTCCAGGTAGCGCTGCGCGTAGCGGCCGACCGGCACGGTCGCCGGGTCGCCGATCGCGATCTTGTCGCCCGGCGGGAGTGTGGCGAG
The DNA here is from genome assembly GCA_036794935.1 of Kofleriaceae bacterium. Lineage (GTDB taxonomy): Bacteria > Myxococcota_A > Polyangia > Haliangiales > Haliangiaceae > JABFXX01. Next base: position 6,466 of record DAIRFU010000004.1, read on the forward strand.
CGAGGCGAACCGGAGCCCGGAGCGAGCGGGCCCGACGAGCACGATCGTGTTCGACGCGATGATCCGACGGCTGTCCTCCGCGATCAGGTGTTCATCGACGAGCGCGTCGAGCGGCACGGCCTCGGCGAGCACGAGCGCATCCAGCGCGCTGCCGTGCCGCATCTGCGCGGCGAGCCGGTCCGAGGCGCCGTAGGTGACATCGATCTCGATGCCGGCCTCCCGCCGGTACGCGGCGACGAGCTCGGGCATCGCATCGCGCAGCGAGGCGGCGACGCCGACCGCGACGTGCGCGGGCTCGCGGTGACACGCGGCGAGTACGAGCACGAGTGCGACGAGCTTCACTCGGTCAGCTCCAGCGTGAACGTCGAGCGCTCGGTGAGCGTCAGCGTGCCGCCCATCGCGTGCGCGAGCTCGCGCGCGATCGCGAGGCCGAGCCCGCTGCCGTGCTCCGTGGCCGCGCCCCGGTGGAAGCGCTCGAACAGCGTGCCGCGATGCTCGGCCGCGATGCCCGGCCCGGTATCGGTGACCGCGAGCGCGACGCGGTCGCCGGTCCGGCGCGCCGTGATCGAGACCGCGACGCCGGCACCGCCGTGACGGATCGCGTTGTCGGTGAGGTTGAGCAGGATGCGCTCGATCGCGTCGGCGTCGCCGCGCATCGCGAGCTCCGGCGGAACATCGGTCGAGATCGTGGCGCCGACCTCGCTCGCCCGGCCGCGCAAGGTCTCGAACACGTACCTGGCGATCGGCGCGACGGCGACCTGGTCGCGCGCGAGCGGCGGTCCCTTGCCGGCCTCCAGAGCCTCGAGCTCGAGCAGGTCCTCGACGAGCGTGCCGATCCGCACCGCGTTTCTGTGGATCGTGTGGACGAACTCGCGCCGCGTGTCGTCCTCGACCTGCGAGTCCGACAGGATCTGCGCGTAACCGCGGATCGATGTCACCGGCGTGCGGATCTCGTGCGCGACGTTGGCGAGGAACGCGCGGCGCTTCTGCTCGGTCGCCGCCAGCTCGCTGCCGGCGGTCGCGAGCGCGCGAGAGAGCACGCCGATCTCGTCGCGCGCCTGGGACGGCGCCGCGGCGGCGTAGTCGCCGGCACCGATCCGGCGTGCCGCGGCCGTGGCGTCGCGCAGCCGCCGCGTCAGCGGGCCGGCGACGAGCGCGGCGAGCCCGAGCGCGAGCAGCAAGGACGCGATCGCGGCGACGATCAGCTGGCGCCGCACCTCCTGCTTCGTATCGTCGATCTCGCCGAGCGGCAGCCCGAGCCGCACGACGACGTCCTCGGGCGCGGCGACCGCGACGTAGCGCACCGGCTGGCGCTCGTAGGCCGAGTAGCGGGTCTCGCGGCCGAGGTGGCCATCGCGCGCGGCGATCACCTCGGCCGGCAGCCCCTCGGAGTCCATGCCGGGCTTCGCGTTCGCTTGCGCGTGCGACTCGCCGACCGCGATGCCGTGCTTGTCGAGGATCGTGACGCGTGCGTCGACGACCCCGGCGAGCCGGCGTGCGAGCCTCGCGGGGTGCGCGGCGCGCTCCATCCAGGTCGCGACGGCACGCGCCTGCGCCTCGAGCCGTTGATCGATCTGGTGCTCCATGCTGCGCGACACCTGCCGATCGACGACGACGAGCGTCACCATACCGACCACCAGGGCGACCGCCGCGTGGGAGGCGAGCAGCTTGACGCGAAACGAGATCGTCACGACCCTCGATACTAGACGCGATTGCCGGTGACAGCGCCAAGACACCTCGATGACACGGGCTCCCCAGCGGGCCGCGGATGGTGGACAATCGCGCGGTGGCCGCCCGGGTCCTCGTGGTCGATGACGAGCGCGACGTCTGTCGCCTGCTCACGTTCAGTCTCGAGCAGGCGGGCTTCGAGGCGACCTCCGTCACCACGGCGTCCGAGGCGTTGCTCGCGATCGGCCGCAAGCCACCCGCCGTGCTCGTGCTCGACGTCGGGCTGCCCGACCTGTCCGGCCTCGAGGTCTGCCGCCGGCTGCGCGCGGACGGCGAGCTCGGCGACATCGGCGTCGTGCTGCTGACCGCGCTCGGCTCGCGCGAGGATCGCATCGTCGGGCTCGAGGCGGGCGCCGACGACTACGTGGTCAAGCCGTTCGATGTCCAGGAGGTCGTGCTGCGCGTGCGCGCGCTGGCCCGCCGGATCAGCGAGCGCGATCACGCCCGCAGCGAGCCGGCGGCGCAGGGCAGGGCGGTGCTGCACTCGGGCACGCTCACCGTCGATCCGGTGACGTTCGAGGTGCGTGGTGACGGCCGCCTGCTCGCGCTCCGGCCGCTCGAGCTCAAGCTGCTGATGACGCTGATGACGGAGCCTGGCCGCGTGTACGGCCGCGACGAGCTGTTGCGCTCGGTCTGGGAGATCGAGCACGGCAGCGTGCGCACGGTCGACGTTCACGTGCGCCGGCTGCGCATCAACCTCGGCGAGTGGGCCGATCAGATCGAGACCGTCCCCGGCTTCGGGTATCGCGCGAAGCGCTGAGGTCAGCCGAACCGGCCCGTGATGTAGTTCTCGGTTCGTTCGTCGCGGGGATTGGAGAAGAGCTGCGCGGTGGCGCCGTACTCGACGAGCACGCCGGTGCGGCGCTCCGCCTCCGGATCGACCTCGACGGTGAAGAACGCGGTGAGCTCGCTGACCCGCGCCGCCTGCTGCATGTTGTGGGTGACGATCACGATCGTGTACGTCTTCTTGAGCTCGCTCATCAGCTCCTCGATGCGCGCGGTCGCGATCGGATCGAGTGCGCTGCACGGCTCGTCCATGAGCACGACCTCCGGCTCGACCGCGATCGCCCGCGCGATGCACAGCCGCTGCTGCTGGCCACCCGACATCGCGAGCGCCGAGCCGTGCAGCCGGTCCTTGACCTCGTCCCACAGCGCGGCGGCTCGCAGCGAGCGCTCGACGATCTCGTCGAGCTTGTCCCGATCGCGCACGCCGTTGACGCGCGGGCCGAATGCGATGTTCTCGTAGATCGACTTCGGAAACGGGTTCGGTTTCTGAAACACCATGCCGATCCGGCGCCGCACCTCGACCGCCGAGACGGCGGGGCCGTAGAGGTCGATGCCATGGAACACGATGTGGCCGCCGATGCGGGCGCCCGGCACCAGATCGTTCATCCGGTTGAGACAGCGCAGCACCGTCGTCTTGCCGCAGCCCGACGGGCCGATGAACGCGGTGATCTGGTGGGCGTGGATGGCGAGCGAGACATCGCGCACGGCGCGAAACGAGCCGTAGAACACCTCGAGCTTGTCGAGCTCGAACAGGACCGTTGCAGGATCGGGATCGGGCATCGACTACCTTCTGGCCGCGAACCGCGCGGCGACGATACGGGCGACGAACGTGACCGCGAACGCCAGCACGACGAGTGTCAGCGCCGCGCCCCAGGCGCGCTCCTGCGCGGCCACGAATGATGACGTCGCGTTGCCGAAGATCTGCACCGAGAGCGCGGTGTTCGCGTCCTCGAACAGATGCGGGTTGTACCTGGTGGCGGCGCCGATCGTGAACAGGAGCGGCGCGGTCTCCCCGGCGGCACGTGCGATCGCGAGCAGGCAACCGGACACGATGCCGGGCAGCGCGGCCGGCACCACCACCGTGAGGACGACGCGGCTCTTGCTCGCGCCGAGTGCGAACGCGGCCTCGCGCATGTGATCGGGAACGAGTCGCAGCATCTGCTCGGTCGCGCCGATCACGATCGGCAGCATCAGGCAGGCGAGGGCGATCGCGCCGCCGAACGCGGAGTAGCCGAACCGCATCGTCCACACGACGTAGACGAACAGGCCCATCACGATCGAGGGCACGCCGGTCATCACCATCGCCATGAAGCGGACGAGCCGCGCGAACCGCGAGGACTTGCCATACTCGTGGAGGTAGATGGCGCCGAGGATGCCGAGTGGCACGGCGAACAGCGTCGCGCCGCCGGTGCTCAGCAGCGTGCCGACGATCGCCGGGCCCATCCCCGGGCCCGCACGGCGCGACACCATCGGGATCGTGGCGGTGAAGAAGTCGGGGAAGCTGCGCAGCGCGACCGCGGCGCCCCGGCCGATCAGTGACCACAGGATCGCGATCAGCGGGATCGTGATCGCGACGAACCCCGCGACCATGAGGGCCGTCATCGCGCGGTTCTTGACCGTGCGCCACGAGACCTTCGGCTCGAGGTTGACCTCGACGATCACGTCGCCGGGATGCCTCATGATGCGCCCCGGCCGCGGCGCATCGAGCGCTCGACGATCGCGCCCGCCACCAGGTTGACGACGATCGTGATCGCGAACAGCAGCAGCGCCAGCGCGATCATCGCCGACTTGTGGAGCTCGCCGGCCTCGCCCCACTCGTTCGCGATCACCGCGGGCATCGAGTTGCCGGGTGCGAACGCGTCGAGCGTGATCTGGCCGATCGATGATCCGATCACGAGAGCGGCCGCGATCGTCTCGCCCATCGCACGGCCGAGGCCGAGCATCACGGCGCCGACCAGGCCGCCCTTGCTGTGCGGCAGCACCGATGCGCGGATCATCTCCCAGCGGGTCGCACCGAGCGCGTAGGCCGCCTCCTTCTCGCTCGCCGGCGTCGTGTCGAACACCTCGCGCGCGAGCGACGTGACGATCGGCGTGATCATGATCGCGAGGATGATGCCGGCGGTCATGAACGAGCGCCCCTGCGGGCTCGCGCCGAAGATCGTCTGCAGGCCCGGAATGCCATCGACGGCGTCGTGGATATGCACGTACGCCCTCTGGAGCGGCTGCGCGAGCACGAGCACGCCCCACAGGCCGTAGACCACCGACGGTACGACGGCGAGCAGGTCGAGCACGTAGATGGTCGGCCGGCGAAGCCGCGGCGATGCGACCTGGGTGACGAACAGCGCGACGAGCACGCTGACCGGCACCGCGAGGACGAGCGCGATCACGGCGGTGTAGAGCGTGCCCCACAGAAACGGCAGCGCCCCGAACAGGCCCTCGGCCGGCGACCAGCGCGTCGACGTGAAGTACGACAGGCCCATGCGGTCGAGCACCGGGCCCATGCGGCCGGACATCTGGAGCACGATCAGCGCGAGCACGAGCAGCACGATCGCCGCCGCGCCGATCGCGAGGCCGCGAAAGGCCCGGTCGGCGTGGTTCGGCGTGCCGCGAAGGTCGAGCTCGGCCATCAGCCCTGGATCTTCGCGACCTCGGCGATCGCCTTGTCCTGGAGCGCCTCGGGCAGCGGCGCGAAGTCGATGTCCGGGATCAGCGTCTGCCCGTCGCCGACCATGAACTGGAAGTACGCCTTCACCGCGGCGCCCTTTGCAGCATCCGGCGGCTTCACGTACGTCATGCACCAGGTCGGCGCGGTGATCGGATAGCTCGCGGCGCCGGCCGGGTTGACCGCGACGAACGTCAGGTCCTCGGCGACCGCGATGCCGGCGCCCGCCGCCTGGACGGACTCGACCGTCGGCTCGACGTACGTGCCGGCCTGGTTCTTCACGCGGGCGTAGACCAGCCCCGAGGCCTTGGCATCCGGCAGGTCGACGTAGCCGATCGCGCCGGGCGTCGACTTGATGATCTGCGCGACGCCGCTGTTGCCGTTGCCGGCCTGCGTGTCGGCCGGCCATTCGACGGTCGAGCCGCTCGCGAGGGTCCAGTCACCGCCGGCGGCCTTCGCGAGATACAGCGTGAGCTGCTCGGTCGTGCCCGAGCCGTCCGAGCGATGCACGACGACGATAGCGGTCGCCGGCAGCGTGACGGCGGGGTTGTCCGCCGCGATCGCCGGGTCGTTCCACGTCTTGATCCGGCGCTGGAAGATCCTCGCGATCGTCGGTGCCGAAAGCTGGAGCGTGTCGACGCCCGGCAGGTTGTAGCTGATCGTGATCGCGCCGAGCAGCACCGGCACGTACACGAAGTCGCCGCCCTTGACCCTCGCCTTGTCGGCTGCCTTGTAGGGCGCATCGCTGCACGCGTAGTCGACGACCAGGTCGGCGAGGTCCTGGCGACCCTTGCCCGAGCCTCCGCCGCCGTAGTTGATGGTGATGCCCGGGTGCGCGCCGGTGAACGCCTCGATCGCCACCTCCTGAAAGGCTTTCTGAAACGTCGAGCCGCTGCCGTCGATCTCGACGTCAGGGTCGCCGTTCTTGCCGCAGCCACCGAGCAGGCCAGTCGATACGAGAGCCACGAGCCAGGTCTTCATGCCTGGACCGTAGGATCGTGGTGTTGCACGCGAGCGGCGGCCCTGTGACAGGACGGTGACGAGATGAGGGATCGCGTGGTTTGCCGACCGCCGCCATGCGCGCGGCCGCTACGGATGCCGGCAGTGCGCGAAATGTCTCGATGCTATCATCCAGCTGTTGCGACGTGCGATGAACGTGACCGGTATGCAAGATCGTATGCGTTCTGTCGTGCTCGTCGTGCTGCTCCCCGCGGTCGCCGGTGCGCAGCCTGCGCCGGCCGGTCCAGCCGCGGAGCCGCCCCCCGTGCCGGTCGAGACCCCGGCGGTCGTGACGGCGCCCGCCGCCCCGGCGCCGAAGCCCGACAAGCCGGCCGTGACGGCTCGCTACGATGGTGGTCTCGTGCTCGCGTCGGAGGACGGCCAGTACGCGGTGAAGCTCGGCTTCAAGGACCAGGTCCGGTTCGTCTCGACGCGCTCGCTCGACGACGGCGCCGAGTTCGAGAGCGCGCTGTCGATCCCGCGCGCGCGGCTCGGTGTCGACGGTCACTTCTTCGGCGAGGACAACCGCTTCAAGCTCGAGGCCGGCCTCGGTGACAACGGCAGCTTCGGCTTCCTCAAGGACTTCTATCTCGAGAAGCGCGTGCCCGGCTCCGGCGTCTTTGTTCGTGCCGGCCAGTGGAAGCGGCCGTTCAATCGCGCCGAGCTGGTCAGCGACTTCGCGAGCGAGTTCAACGAGCGCTCGATCCAGGACCAGCTCGCGGGCGGTGGCCGCTCTCAGGGCATCGCGCTGCACAACGGATACGAGAAGTCGCCGGCCGGCATCGAGTGGGCGGTCGGCGTGTTCAACACCTTCAACGGCGGCGGCGATCGGCCGTCGCTGTCGACGGCCTGCACGTCGGATCCGGTCAGCGGCGCGATCGATTGCTCGACGATCGGCCCGACGACGGTGCCGAGCGACTTCGGCCCGACGCTGGTCGCGCGCATCGGCTTCAACTCGCCGGACATGAAGGGCTACAGCGAGGGCGACCTCGAGGGTGGTCCGCTGCGCTACGCGGTCGGCGCGAGCTACAAGATCGATCTCGCGAATCTCGCCGAGGGCGACGAGGACTCGTGGGCGGATAACACGAGCCACGGCGTCGAGCTGGACACGATGATCAAGGCGATGGGGTTCTCGCTCAACGCCGGCGTGGTGATGATGAAGATCAAGGATGCCGACGTGCACTACGGCGTGTTCGCGCAGCCGGGGATGATGGTGATCCCGAAGAAGGCGCAGGTCGCGGCGCGCTTCGCGATGGTCACGCTGACGCAGGCGACCCCGACCGGCGCGGTCGACCGCAACGAGATCGAGGCGCGGGCTGCCTTCAGCTACTTCTTCCATGGCCACAGCTGGAAGCTCGCGAGCGACGCCGGCTTTCTGGTGCTCACCGGCGACGAGCCCACCGAGGACAAACCGGACCTCCAGCTCCGGCTCATGTGGCAAATGTCGATCTGACCAGCCGCCCGGGGCTGTCGCTACCCCACCCGTACCCCAGCGACGCCCTACATAATCCTCGGGTGTGGCCGAATCGTGGGGCTATGGGATCACGTTGGCTTCTTCCTCTTGTGGTGTTGGCGGGTTGCACCGTCGATGAAATGGACACGTCGACGACGCAGTCGGCGGTCGAATCGGGCAACCGACTCGCGAGCAACCGGCTCGCCAGCAACCGCCTGGCCAGTAACCGGCTCGCCAGCAACAGCCTGTCGGCGGCCGCGCTGTCGTCGGGCAGCCTCGTCGAGACCGAGGACGGCCGCGAGGTCTTCTCGTACATCGTGAGCTGCGCGCTGCCCTCGGGCGAGTCGGTCACGGTCGAGGACTCGGCTGGCACCGAGTACACGTTCCCCGGTCAGCTCGGCCTCGCGCCGGCCTGGGCGACGACGACGCCGACCATCGCGGAGCGGCGCTGGGTCACCGCATGTCTGCTCTCCCGGACCAACTACTACGGCGTCCCGGTGGCGATCTCGATGCGCGGCGATCATCCGGCGCTGGAGACGAGCCCGGGTGAGGAGCAGGCGTTCCCCCTCGCCGAGGGGACCTTCTACGGTGACCTGTTCGATCCCGCCGCGCAGAGCTGGTATGCGTGCGGCGACTCGCAGTGGACCGAGGCGCTCGGCGAGGACGCGATGCGCCTGTGCGCCATCTCGGAGGACGGCGTGTCGACGATGTGCGGCTTCACGTACACCGGCGTCTGCGACGCGGCGACGGTCGGCTCCGAGGCGATCTCGATCTTCCTCCGCAACTAACCGGCGGCCGCGAGCGAACGCTCGGCGTCGAGTATCTGGCGCGCCGCGCGCGTGCCGCTCGCGATGGCACCGGCGACCGAACCCTCGTACTCGGCGTCGGTGACCTCACCGGCGAGGAACACCTTGCCGGCGAGTGGCCGGGCCAGGATGTCTGCCGCGCCTGCGCCGTGCACGCGCGTGTAGCTGTACGCGCCGCGCGCGAACGGATCGTGCGCGTAGTCGTGGAAGTGCTCGTGCAGGATCGCGGACGCGAGGGTCGCCCGCGGGATCGCGAGCGTCGCCGCGAATTCACCGACCACGCGATCGACGAGCTGGGCCTGCGTGCAGCCGGCGAGCGCGTGTGCGTGCGGACCGCCGGCCCATGCGGTGAGCAGGTGCTCGCGATCGGTCGAGCGACACCAGAACGTGGGGAACGTGCCGTCGCGGCGGTGCACGAACTCGAGACCGGGCGGTCCGTGATCGCGCCACACCGGATCGCGCAGGCACAGCACGACCTTGACGACCTGGCCCATCGCGAACCGTGACAGCGCGTCGGCATGGGCTCCGAGATCCGGGTGAAACCGGACGTCGTTCGCGAGCAACACGCCGAGCGGCAGCGTGACGATCGCGCGGCGCGCGAGCGCGGTGTCGCCGGCGTGATGACCGTGGTTGCCGTAGTCGATGCGGACGCGGTCGCTCTGGTAGTCGATCGCCTGGACCACGCGCCCGAAGTGGATCGGCACGTTCGCACGCACGAGCTCGCGGGCGAGCCAGTCGATCAGGACACCGTAACCGCCCGCGAGACGCGACTGACGTGCGGCGTCGTCACCGCCCGCGCCACCGGCATCCTCGGCGACGCTCGCGATGCTGATGTCGGCGAGCGGCGCGGCATAGAAGCCCTCCACGAGCATCGCGAACATCGTCGCGTCGTCGTCCGCCATCGCCGAGCGCTCGAGGTATGCCCGTGCCGTGACGTCGTGGGCCGCGCCCTGACGTGCGAGCTCGGCGGCGGGTTCGAGCAGGCGACCGAAGCGCGTCCACAGGTCCGGCTCCTCGACGAGCGCGCCGTCGCGCCAGCGATGATGCGAGTCGCCGACCGGTTCGGTCGCGAGGCCGGCTTCGCGCACCAGCGCGAGCGTCGCATCCGGACAGCCATGGATGAACTCGGGGCCGAGCTCGACGATGCCGTGCAGCGTGCGCGCGCGGCCACCGACGCGATCGGTGGCCTCGAAGAGCTCGACGGACACGCCGCGCGTGGCGAGGAAGCGGGCCGCGGCGAGACCAGCGAAACCCGCACCGACGATCGCGACGTCCGGACAGGCACTCATGGAGCGATAGACCTGCAAGCCATGCACCGCGCGGGAATACACGGCAGGCAACCCTCGGTCGAACGGACGAACCAAACCACCCCGGGAGAACACATGCGACTACGAACCACGACCCTGCTTCTGATCCTGGGGCTCTGCGCGACCGCCGCGGCGGCACCTGATCAGAAGCGCTCCGATGAATCCACGCCGAGCCTCGACGACATGCACGTGACGGTCACCGCCGGACGCGGGCGGCTGGGGCTCGCCGTGATCGAGATCGGCGACCAGCTGCGCACGCACTTCGGTGCGCCGGCCGACCGCGGTGTGCTCGTCGATCGCGTGCGGCCGGATAGCCCGGCGGCCAAGGCCGGCCTGCAGGTCGGTGACGTGATCGTCGAGCTCGACGGCGCCGCCGCGCACTCGGTCTCCGACATGCTCGACGCGATCGGCGACCGCAAGCAGGGCGATCATGTCTCGATCGCCGCGATCCGCGACGGCAAGCAGATCCAGCTCACCGCCACGCTCGAAGATGATCCCGGGCCGCGCTGGCAGGCGTTCGGCGGCGTGGAGAAGGGATTGCCGAGGAGCTTCGGCTGGGACTTCGGGTCGTTCGAGAAGGCGATGCCGAAGGAGCTGCGCAGGTTCTTCGAGAGCGCGAAGACCGGCGACGCCGATCTCGAGCGTCAGCTCGAGCAGGCGCGCGAACGGATCGAGTCTCTCGAGCACCGGCTCGACAAGCTCGATCACACGTAGCGGCGCCGGCTGCCGGCGCGGGTGGACGACGTCCGGTCGACACGGTGCTAGGGTCCCGCGGTGACTCTCGATGACGACCTGGAGCCGAGTGGCGTATTCGACGTCCCGTCGGATACCGAGGTGCTCACGCCGGAGGAGCGTGCACGCGTTGTCGCCGGCCGCTACGAGATCGTCGAGCGGATCGGCTCCGGCGGCATGGGCCAGGTCCTGCGCGTCCTGCACCGCCGGCTCGGCAAGGCGTACGCACTCAAGGTGATGCACCCCGAGCTGTCGGTCGATCCGCAGGCCGAGCACCTGTTCCAGCGCGAGGCGCGCCTCGCGAGCCACCTGTCGCATCCGAATATCGTCGAGACGATCGATTTCGGGAACGACCCCGACTGGGGGTGGTTCATCGTGATGGAGCTCGTCGAGGGCGAGCCGCTGTCGCAGCGCATCGAGCAGCTAGGAGTGCTACCGATCGCAGCGGCCTGCGAGGTCGCGGCACAGCTCGCCGATGCGCTGGCGCACAGTCACGCCAAGCAGGTCGTGCACGCCGACCTCAAGTCCGACAACGTGCTGTGCTTGACCGCGGCGGATGCGTCCGACCATCCCTGGCACGTCAAGCTGCTCGATTTCGGCACCGCGCACCTGGCGACCGCGACCGGCGCTGCCGATCGGATCGCGGGTACGCCCGAGTATCTCGCACCCGAGCGCGCGACCGGCGGACCGCCGCAACCGGCGAGCGACCTCTATGCCCTCGGCGTGATCCTCTACGAGATGCTGTGCGGCAGGCCGCCGTTCGTCGGGGGCGAGCCGGCGGAGATCCTGCGCCGGCACCTCACCGAGACGCCGAAGCCGGCAGGGGCCCGCCGCGGCGAGGTGCTCGATGCGCGACTCGACGCGATCCTCGACAAGGCGCTCGCGAAGGATCCCGCGCAGCGCTACGCGACCGCCGAGGCGATGCTCGCCGATCTGCGGGCGTATCTCGACGTCCTCGGCATCCGCCAGCGTGCCGGCACGCTGACGGCGCTGGTCTCGCGCAGCGATGCGCGTGCCGATGCCTCCGCGGCGGCCTTCGACGCGCTGCGATTGCCGGCCGCGGGCCTGCACCGCGATGGCACGATCGTGGTCGCGAATCAGGCGTTCGCGCGCCTGTTCGCGACGGCTGGGGCCTCGCTCGAGGGCACCGACGTCCACTGCACCGCGCTCGCCGACATCAACCCCGATCTGCACGACGACCTCCGCCTCGTCGCGCTCAACGGGCGCGTGATCCGACGAATCCTGACGATCCCGCGGGCCGACAAGGCGATCCGCGCGCGCTACATCCTCGCACCGGCGAGTGGCGCGTGTGGCCACTGCATGCTCGTGCTGCACTCGGCGTAGCGGGTTGAGGGCGAGCGCCGACGCGTGGCATAACGGCGCGTGCTCGTACGAATCACGCTCGCGTGTGCGCTGGCCTCCGTCGTGGCCTGCGATCCCCACGATCCCCCGAAGCCGGCACGCGGCGGCGCGCAAGCCGCGGGCTCCGCGACGCCCACCCGGCGATCGAGCTCGACGCTCGCACCCTCGCCGGCGATCGATCTGCTCGCGAACCGCTATCGCTGGCACGTCTACGCGCCCGGTCTCGTGATCCCGATCGCGGGCGAGGGATTTCGCAAGTACACCCAGGAGTATGACCAGCCGTGGGGCAAGGTGGTGGAGCTCGACGGTACGCTCGGCCGCGCGCTGACCAAGCGAGGCGCGACGCTCCGGTTCCCGTCCGAGGCCGCGGGCGATCGCGTGATCAGCGTGCGTATCCAGCCGCTCGCGACCAAGCAGCGCGTGACGCTGCGCCTGAACGGCGCGTCGGTGAACCTCGATCCGGCGCCGGGCTGGAGCACGGTGTCGGCGACGTTGCCGGTGCGTGCCGGGGAGAACGAGCTCTCGATCGCGGTTGGCAAGCGAGGCAGCGCGCGTGGCACGCCGGCATACGGGTTGTTCCACTCGCTCGTGATCGGCCAGCAGGCGGCTGCCCACCCGCCGGCGCTGACGCCGATCGGCAGCGTGACCATCGGCGGCGGCGGGGCGCGCGAGGCCCTGCGCGGCGCGGAACGTCTCGCGATGTACCTCCAGATCCCCGAGTCGGCGCACCTCGTTGTCGATACCGGCGCCTCGGCGGCGGCGCACGTCACGATCACCGCACAGCCGGCCGGCGGCAAGCGCGTGACGCTGCTCGACGCCGATCAGGCGGCCGGTGCGTGGACGGCGCGGGACATCCCGCTGTCGGCGCTCGCCGGCAAGCTCGTCCGGCTCGAGCTCGCGGCGCGCGGCGGCGACGTCGCGTGGTCGAACGCCCGCATCGCGCTCGAGCAGGCCAAGGTCGCGGCGCACCCGCCTGCGATCCAGAACGCGATCCTCGTCGTCGTCGATGCGCTGCGCGCGGACAAGCTCGCGGTCTACGGCAAGACACGCGTCCGCACGCCGCGGATCACGGCCGCCGCGAAGCAGGGTGTCGTGTTCCACACCAATCAGGCCGCGTCGCCTTCGTCGCCGCCGTCGCACGGCAGCATCCAGACCGGGATGATCCCGCGCGTCCACGGCGTCACCGGTGACAAGGCGCAGCTCGATCCCGGCACGCCGATGATCAGCACGCAGATGGTCGATGCCGGCATCTCCGCCGGGTACTGGGGCAACAACGCATTCGGCATGGGGCGGCTCGAGAAGCCGGGACGGTGGACCGCGTTCCACCAGCCGGCCCGCGAGGGGCTCGGGATCGACTGCACGGCGCTGATTCCCGAGATGCTGAAGTTCGCGGCGAGTCAGCACGAGGCGGGCAAGCGGTTCTTCATCTCGTCGCTGCCGTACGAGCCGCACGTGCCGTACCGCTATCACGAGGGCACGACCGAGCATTATTACGACGGGCCCTGGGATCCGAAGGTCGGCAAGTCGGTCGGCGGCGAGCAGCTCGGCGCGATCACGTCCGGCAAGCTGAAGCTGAGCGAGCGCCAGTGGCAGCAGCTGCGCGGGCTCTACGACGGAGAGGTCGAGCACTTCGATGGCTGCTTCGGTGCGCTGCTCGACGGGCTCGCCGAGCGCGGGCTCGCCGACAGCACGGCGATCATCCTGACGGCGGATCACGGCGAGGGCATGTTCGAGCACGGCCACATGGGACACGCCGGGGGCCACCACGGCGAGCTCGCGAACGTGCCGCTGATCGTGATGTCCCCCAGCCTCGCCGGCGCCGGCCGCACGATCGAGACCGTGACCAGCCACCTCGACATCGTGCCGACGATCCTGGATCTGATGGGCGTCCCGCCGTCGCCGAAGATCCAGGGCGAGAGCCTGGTGCCGCTGATTCTGCGTGAGGGGCCGTGGGTGCCGCGCGTGATGCCGCTCGAATACGGCCGCAGCTATGCGCTTCGCGCGCACGACTGGCGCTACATCGTCGACTACTCCGGGCAGGAGAGTCTGTTCGATCTCGAGCACGATGCCGGCGAGCAGAAGGACGTCGTCAGCACGGCGCCGATGGCGCTGCGGTTCTTCCGCGATGTCGCCGGGTTCTTCCTCGCGCATCGCTCGCAGTGGCACATGACGGAGTGGGGCACGCTGGATAATCACAGCCCCGCGTTCGTCAAGGCGATGGCAGCCGGCGGCTGATCCCGTGCGGTACTGACGCACACCGCGTCCGCCGGGCACACGAGTGGTCGTGGTGCCGCCGGGCGCTGCGCGTGGTCAGCTGTCCGGACATGGTGATCGAGCTCCTGATCCTGCTCGCACTCGTCGTCGGCAACGGGTTGTTCGCAGGAGCCGAGATCGCGGTGCTCACCGCGGCGAAGGTCAAGGTCCAGCAGCGGGCGGCCGAGCGCGACCGCCGGGCGATCGCGGTGAAGACGTTGCGCGAGCAGCCGGAGCGGTTTCTCGCGACGGTGCAGATCGGCATCACGGTGATCAGCGCCGCGGCGGGTGCGTTCGGCGGTGCGCGGATCGCGCAGGACCTCGCGCCCGTCCTCGAGGGCGTGCTCGGCGACAGCGCGGACGCGGTGGCGCTCGTGGTGGTCGTCGCGTCGGTGTCGTTCCTGTCGATCGTGCTCGGCGAGCTGGTGCCGAAGTCCCTCGCGCTGCGCTACGCGAACGGTTACGCGTTCTTGATCGGCCGCCCGCTGCTGCGGCTCGCGGGGATCATGCGGCCGCTCGTGTGGTTCTTCACGGCCTGCTCGAACCTGGTCCTCAAGCTCTTCGGTGACTCGACGTCGTTCACCGAGGCGCGGATGTCGCGCGACGAGCTGCGCGATCTGGTCGAGGACGCGGCGAAGACCGGCTCGGTCGATCCGCAAGCGAGCGAGATCGCGGCGCGTGCGCTCGAGTTCAGCGACGTGCTGGTGTCGGAGGTCATGGTCCGGCGTGCCGAGGTCGTCGCGATCCCGCGCGGAGCGGCGCCCGAGGACGTCCAGCGCATCCTGCTCGAGGAGGGGCACAGCAGGATGCCGGTGTACGAGGGCGAGATCGATAATGTCGTGGGCTACGTCGTCGCGCGCGACGTGCTCGCGGTCGCGTGGGAGAGCGGCCTCGTCACCGTCGAGGACATCATCCGGCCGATTCTCAGCGTGCCGCTCGTGATGAAGATCAGCGGCGTGCTGCGCGAGATGCAGACGCGACGAGCCCAGATCGCGCTCGTCATCGACGAGCACGGCGGCTGTGCCGGCATCGTGACGATCGAGGACCTCGTGGAGGAGCTGGTCGGCGACATCGTCGACGAGAACGAGGAGCCGGAGCAGGTCATCCAGCGCGAGCCCGACGGCAGCGCCCTGGTGCCAGGCTGGCTGCCCGTCCGCAAGGTCAACCGCGCGTTGGGGTTCGCGCTGCCGATCTCGCGCGAGAGCACGACCGTCGCGGGACTGTGCATGGCGCTCGCACTGTCGGTGCCCGCTACCGGAACGAAGCTGAAGACACCCGACGGCACGCGACTCGAGGTCGTCGACGCGTCGCCGCGCCGCGTGCGCATGGTGCGGGTGCGCGGCCCGCGGCAGGTGCTCGCGGATTCGTGAACATCCTGATGCCAGCTCCGTCTTCCGTGGCGAACCCCTCATTTACAGGAGACAGGAATGGAAATCAGCGTCAACGAGGCGACGGCGTGTATGCGTGCTCTGGTCGCCGTGGCCAAGGCCGATGGGACGATCACGGCGGACGAGCGTGCTGCGCTCGAGTCGGCCATCGAGATGTTGCCGGCATCCGGCGATCTGCAGCGCTTCCTCGACGAGCAGGTCGAGATCGATCCGGTGCTCGCCGAGATCAAGTCACCGGCGGCCCGCGACCAGCTCTGGCAGTCCGCGTACAGCATGGTGCACGTCGATGGCACCGCGACGGCGAGCGAGCAGAAGCTGCTCGAGAAGCTCCGCGCGGCGCTGCAGATCGATGACGCGAAGGTGTCCGCGACGAAGCGGTTCATGGACGAGGCGAAGGACACGCTGCTCCCCAGCAACATCGAGGCGATCTCCGATCCGGCGCGCCGCCAGAAGGAGATCGATCAGGACGTGCTCAAGTACTCGGTCCTGAGCGCGGTGCTCGGTGCGTTCCCGGTGCCCGGGCTCGCGATCGCGACCGATCTCGCGGTCGTCGCGCTGCAGGTGAAGCTCGTGCGCGACATCGGCCAGTACTGGGGCCACAAGGTCGACCGGGATGCCGCGAAGACGTTGCTCGCGGGCCTGGGCCTCGGCACCGGCGCCCGCATCGCGGTGTCGAACCTCGCCAAGCTCGTCCCGGTGTGGGGCAGCGCGTTCGGCGCGACCAGCGCGTTCGCGACGACCTGGGCGCTCGGCAAGATCGCGAACCGCTACTTCGAAGGCGGCCAGCAGGCCGACGTCGGTCAGCTCAAGAAGGAGCTGAAGTCGATGCAGAAGGAGGGCAAGGACGCCTACGCGCAGCAGCAAGCGGCGATCGAGGCGAAGCGTCAGGAGACCGGTGCGAAGCTCACGGCGCTCAACGAGCAGCGCAAGGCCGGCACGATCACGCAGGGCGAGTACGAGAAGCAGGTCGCGGCGCTCTGAGGCGCCGAGTCAGCCGCCGAGGAGTTCCCAGCTGCCGTCGGGCGCGCGGCACGCGGTACCGTAGACCTCCTCGGGCCGCGCCTCGACCTCGGCGATCATGCGGAACTCGCGGCACTCGCGGCCCTGCTCGTACACCGTGCGGGTCGGCTGCACCTGGTACTCGTAGCCGGTCTCGGGATTCTGCCAGCGCGCCGCGCGGTTCGCCTCGAGGGCGCGCGCGACGCGCTCGCGATCCTGGAGCTCCATCTCGCGGCCCACGGCGTAGCCGCCGATGCCGCCGAGGGCAGCACCGACCAGCGCGCCGGTCCCGCCGCCGACTGCGGCACCGACGAGCGCGCCACCGCCGGCGCCTACCGCAGCGCCCGTACCGCTCTTCGTCGCGCACGCGGTGGCGGCGATCAGCAGAACGGTGAAGAGCCAGGCAAATGACTTCGAGATCGATGTGGACCGCATGCGCGTCGGTGCTGCATCCGATGTACCGTGCGTACGACGCGGTACGGCCCGTCGCGCCTCACCGCGAGGCGTGTCCGAGAATCGCGTCGAGGACGGGATCGCGGCCGGCTGCCCAGTCGGCGTAGCTCGCAGCGACGGCGATGTCGGGCCGCAGTGCGTCACCCTCGACATCGCCATTTGCGAAGAACTTCGTCGAGTACGTGACGGGCAGCTCCGACGTGGGCAGCGTGAACGACCGGACCTCGCCGTGGTGACTCGGCTTGCCTGCGGTCGGCTCTCCGACGAGGATCGCGCCGGCGCGGTGTAGCGCGATCGCATTGAGCACGGCCGACGAGAACGTGCGCCGGCCGATCACGGCGTAGACATGGCCAGCGAGGTCGCGGCGCGCGGCCAGCCGGTGGATGAACGGATCGAGCAACGCCGAGTTCCCGCCGCCGTTGTGCCGCAGATCGATCACCACGCGATCGATGGGCCGGTGCTCGAGCGTGTCGAAGATCGATGCCACGAACGTGGCGAGCGGAGGATCCCCTTCGCGGCACTGGTTGTACTGGATGTAGAGCAGGCGCCGGTCGGCGTCGTAGCTCTTCCAGTACGGCAGACGTGGCTGCTGGATGTACAGCGGCATCGTCGCCGGTCGGGCCAGCGCGGTCGGCGCGAGGCCGGGTTCGAGTGCGAGCTTGCGCGTGTCGCCATCGGCGAGCGCGAGGCGGTAGCTGACATGGCGATCGTCGGGTGCGAGCCCGCTGCCGGCGAGCAGGATCGGCGAAACCAGCGCCGCGGGCAGCCCCGCGCGTATTCCGGCGTCGTTGTCGTGCGCGATCAGCGGCACCAGCGCGGTACGCGCGTCATCGATCGAGCGGCTGCCGATGCCGACCAGCTTGGCGCCGATCGCCCAGGCCGCGTCGGCCGGGGCGCCGACCACGAACATGCCATCGCTGAAGTCGTAGAGCGCGAGCGGGTAGATGCCGCCGCGGTTCGCGAGTGCGACGGCCGTGTGCGCATCACCGATCATCGCGGCGATGCGAACGATGCCGCTGATGATCTGTGCGTCGCTCGCGCTCGCGATCGTCCGGTCGAGCGCAGCAACGGCGGCGCGGAAGTCTGTCTCGCGGACGTGAAAGAACGGATCGATATGCCGGCGCGGCAGCTCGTTGGCGAGGAACGTCAGATCCGCGCGCCAGCTCGCGATGCGTGCACTCGCCTCGTCCGGCCGCGGCTGCGGCGCCTCGGAGCGCCGAGAGCATGCGACCACGCAACCGATCGAGACCACCACTGCCAACGTGCGGGCTGCCACGCCGGCATCCTAGCGGAGACCCGTGAATCTCGCAGGCGATCTCGCGCGCAGCACGCGTACGTCGCAGCACCGGTTCGTTCGCCAAAATTCGAATTCAGCGCGTCAGGTACTCGGTGATGTTTCGATGTGCGCCTGTGGGACAACACTCACAGCGACGCGCGGGCCATGCCTCGACTAGCGTGCGCGCCGATGAAGTTTTTCCCCTCGATCCTCCTCGCGATCCTGGCCGCACGCGGCGCGGCACACGCGGAGACCTGGCACGTCGCGACGGCGGGCGACGACGCGAGCGCCGGCACCGCCGCGGCTCCGTGGCGAACGATCCAGCGCGCCGCCGATGCGGTGGCCCCGGGCGATCAGGTCGTGATCCACGCCGGCACGTATCTCGGGTTCCTGGTCAGCGCGCACGGGACCAGCGCCGCTCCGATCTCGTTCGTCGCCGACGGCGAGGTCCTCATCGATGGCGCCGCGACGGCCGACCGCGACGCGGTCCACATCGAAGGCGGCGCATACGTGACCATCGATGGCCTGACCATCACCGGTGCCGCGCGCGCCGGCGTCAGCGCGATCGAATGCGATCACGTGACGGTTCGCAACAGCCGCATCGATGCGAATGGCCGCTGGGGCGTATTCTCGTCGTTCTGCGACGACCTGCTCGTCGAGCACAACGAGGTCTCGCGCTCGGGCACCGAGCACGGCGTGTACGCGTCGAACAGCGCCGACCGGCCAGTCGTTCGCGACAACCTGATCTGGGGCAACGGCATGTGCGGCGTTCACATGAACGGCGACATCAATTACGGCGGCGATGGCGTGATCTCGGGCGCGCTGATCGAGAACAACGTGATCCGCGACAACGGCGCGCGCGGCGGCTCGGCGATCAATGGCGACGGCGTGACGGGCGCGGTGATCCGCAACAACGTGCTGGACGGCAATCACGCGTCGGGAATCTCGCTCTATCGGATCGATGGCGGGGCGCCCTCGACGGGCAATCTGATCATCAACAACACCGTGCACATGGCCGCCGACGCGCGCTCTGCCGTGAACATCCAGGACGGCTCGGCGGGCAACACGCTGCGCAACAACATCTTGCTCGACCCGAGCCCCGGCCGCGGGGCGATCGACGCGTGTGCGAGCTGCCTCGTCGGCTTGGTCTCCGATCACAACGCCGTCGTCGGCCGCTTCATCGTCGATGGTGCGGCGCTCGGGCTCGACCAGTGGCGGGCGCGGACCGGCAACGACGCGAGCTCCTTCGTCGCGACCGCTGACGCGCTGTTCGCCGGCGCCGGCGATCTGACGCTACGCGCGGGCGCGCCCGCGATCGATGCCGGCGTCGCGAGCGATGCGCCGGCGACCGATCTCGCCGGCACACAACGGCCGCAGGGCGCGGCGGTCGACATCGGCGCGTACGAGTACTGCGACGGGCCGTGCATGGGCGCGGGCGGCGGAGACGACGGTGATGCGGGCGGTGAGGGCAGTGGCGACGATACCGGTAGCGGCGACGACGGCAGCGGTAGCGACGACGACGGCGGACCGGACTACGCCGGATCGGCGAGCATGGATGGCGGGTCGGGTGGCTGCGATGCCGCCGGCACCGAGTCGGGTGCTGCCGCATCGGTGTTGTTCGTGGTCCTCGCGGTGTTCGGGCTGCGCGTCGCAGACAGGCGCCGGCGCGCGGCCCTCTGCCGGCGCTGACGCGGTACATTCGCGCCGTGTTTCCCGGCTGGGCTGCTGCCACCCTCGCGCTCGCGCTCCTCGTGGGCCAGCTCGGCGGGTTGGCGCCGCAGCCGCCGACGGGTGACGCCCAGCGCGACCTCGTCGCGCTGAAGACACCGAGCTCTGTCCTCGCGCGCGCGCTGCTGCGGGGCGACGCCCCGCGCGCCGACCTGCGCGGGAGCATCGGCCTCCACGCCGCGCTGCACTCGACCTACGCGGTGCGCGCTCACCCGCGCTCGTACGCGATCGCGATGACGTCGCTGCCGATCGTCGAGCTCGGCACGCTGCACGCCCATGCCACGCGGTCGCGCGCGCCTCCCGCCGCGTAGCTCTCGTTCACGTCGGGATTGATTCGAGCTCGTTGCGGAGGAGCCATGGACGTTTCGTTGTCGCCGCTCGTCGTGCTTGGCACGGGTGGCGCTGTGTCACCACTGGTTGCAGACCTGGGGCTTTGCCTCGTGGCCGCGGCATTGCTCGCGATCGCGTTCGTCCGGCTCAAGATCCCGGCGATCGCGGCGCTGCTCGGTGCCGGCGTGCTGCTCGGCCCGGCCGGCCTCGAGGCGGTCCACGACCGCGCGAGCATCGACACGATCGCGAACCTCGGCCTCACCTTGCTGTTGTTCGTGATCGGCCTCGAGGTCAACCTCAAGTCGCTGCTCGCGAGTGGCCGCACGCTCGTCGTCACCGGCCTGGTCCAGGTGCCGCTCACGCTCGCCGCGG
Organism: Kofleriaceae bacterium; assembly: GCA_036794935.1. Taxonomy (GTDB): domain Bacteria; phylum Myxococcota_A; class Polyangia; order Haliangiales; family Haliangiaceae; genus JABFXX01. The sequence continues at coordinate 27,100 of DAIRFU010000004.1, forward strand.
GGTGCGGTGTGTTCCTGGTCGTCGGACTCACCGGCTGGCCGCTGCTGGACGGCTTCTACCCCGCGCTGTATTTCGGCGTCGCGTGCGCGTTCTCGTCGACGCTGCTCGTCGTCAAGTTCCTCCAGCAGCAGCTCAAGCTCGACACCGTCGCCGGCCGGCTCGCGGTCGGTCTGCTGATCTTCCAGGACATCTGGGCGATCGTGTTCCTCGCCCTCCAGCCGAGCTTCGCGAACCCGTCGATCGCACCGATCGTGATGACGTTCCTCGGCACCGCGATCGTCGCCGGGCTCGCGACGTTCGTCGCGCGCTCGCTCCTGTCGCGCGCATTCCAGATCGTCGCGCGCTCGCCCGAGCTCGTCGTCACGCTCGCGCTCGGCTGGTGCTTCGGCGTCGGCCTGTTCGGCGCGAACCTCGGCACCGTGCTGTCGCACCTCGGCTGGTCCCTCCATATCTCGGTGTCGATGGAGATGGGCGCCCTGATCGCGGGCGCCACGATCGCGACCTCGCCGTACGCGTACGAGGTCGTGTCGCGCGTCATCCACCTGCGCGACTTCTTCGTCACGCTGTTCTTCGTCGGTCTCGGCATGAGCATCCCGGTGCCCGACGGAGTGGCCGTCATCGCGCTCGCCGCGCTGGTGGCCGTGGTCGCCATCGCGCTGCGCTACACGGTGTTCCTGCCCGTGCTCTACGCGACCGGCCTCGATCGCCGTAACTCGGTCTCGGTATCGACGAAGCTCGCGCAGGTCTCCGAGTTCTGTCTCGTGATCGCGTACCTCGGCCTCCAGCTCGGCCACCTCGACGGCACCCATGTCAGCGTCGTGATCTTCGCGTTCGTGATCACCGCGCTGCTGACCCCGATCCTGTTCGGTGCATCCGACCGGCTCTACCGGCGGCTGCGCCCGGTGCTCGACGCGATCGGCATCCGGTCGCGCGGCGTGCAAGCGGAGACCGAGAGCGCGGAGCCACCACGGCTCGTGCTGCTCGGCTTCCATCGCATCGGCTCGGCGCTGCTCGCCGACCTCGAGCGTCTGCACCCCGATCTGGTCCCGCACACGCTCGTCGTCGACATCAACGCCGGCGTCCACCCCGAGATCGCGAGCCGCGGCGCCCAGGTGCAATACGGCGACATCGCGAGCACCGAGGTCTTGCGCCACGCCGGTGTCGACGGTGCCGAGGTGATCGTATCGACCCTGCCCGACGAGCTCTTGAAGGGCACCACGAACTTGCAGCTCGTGCGACAGATTCGCCAGCTCGCGCCCAACGCCGTGATCATCGCGAGCTGCACGCGGGTATCCCAGGTCGCCGCGCTGCGCGCCGCGGGTGCCGATCACGTGTTCCGTGCGGCGACCGAGGTCGCGCTCGGCATCCTGCCGGCGATCTACGCCGCGCTGAACGCGAGCCTGCCGTCGTACCTGGAGGCGGTGGTCGACGAACACGGTGCGCTCGAGGCGCGGCGAGAGGTGATCGACTGATGATGCTCCGCGCCCGCCTGCGCATGATGGCATCGCCACTCGTGTTCGTGCTCGTGGCGATCGCGCTGACCTGGCTCAGCGCCGCTGCCTGCAGCGCGCTCGTGGAGCCCTCACCGGGCCGAACCCCCACCGGCCTCCTGCGGGCGTCGCTGGTCTACGCGGCGATCGTGGGCTGGCAGCCACTCGTCGCATTCGCGCTCGTGCGCCGCGTGCTCGATCGCAGGCGCAGGTTGGACTACGGTCTGCGTCCGGCCGCGACTCGATGTTCGCTGCTGTCGATCGCACTCGCGATCGGCATGCTCGCCGCCGCCGTCGCGGTGGATGCGGTGCTGACCCGGGCGTCCGCTGCGCCGGATCCGCTCGTCGCGATCGACGTGTCGTGGGCGCACGCGCTCCGTTCGCTGTCGGCCTTCTGCGGGGTCGTCGCGGTACTCTGGATCCAGGCGATCGCGGAGGAGCTCGCGTGGCGCGGCTACCTGCTGCCGCGGCTGATGCGCACGCTCGGGCCGTGGCCGGGCCTGCTCCTGCACGGCGCGCTGTGGGGCGCCTGCTACGCGCCCGCGTTCGTCGTCTACGCGGGCGTCGCCTCGCTCGATCGCCTCGCCGCGTTCGTCGTCACGTGCGGCCTGCTCGGCATCATCCTCGGCTGGCTCCGGCTCGCATCCGGGAGCATCTACGCGAGTGCGGCGTCGAACGCGACACTTACGATCTGCGCCGGCCTGCCGCTCGTGCTCGAGGGGACATCGCCCTCGTTCGCGGCGGTGTTCCAGCCCGCGGGCTGGCTGCCGCTCGTCGTGGTGATCGTCGTGATGGCGTCTCGCGCGTCGTGGCGCGCAGCCGTCGTCGTGCCGGCGCGTGCGCTCCCCGAGCACGTCAACTGAGCGCGCGTCTGGCCGGCGCACGGGCCGGGCGTGGGCGCGACAATCGGCGCACACGCGCTACAACGCACCATGGGCTCGGCCGAACCCTTGCATCTCGCGATCGCGATCCTGGTCGGCGGGACCCTGATCGGCTTCGCCGCGATGGCGACGCGCGCGAGTCGCCGCAGCCCGATCCCGGTGACGCTGCTCTTCCTCGCGATCGGCGTGCTCGCCGGCTCCGAGGGGCTCGGCGGTATCTACTTCGATAACACCGTGCTCGCCTATCGGGTCGGTACGATCGCGCTGATCCTGATCCTGTTCGACGGTGGCCTGTCGACGCGCTTTCACCGGGTGCGCGCGCACCTCGCACCGTCCGTCGTGCTCGCGACCGTCGGCGTGATCGCGACGGCGGCGCTGCTCGCCGGGGCGGCGCGCCTGTTCGGGCTCGCATGGACGGAGGCGCTACTGGTCGCGGCGGTCGTGTCGTCGACCGACGCGGCGGCGGTGTTCTCGGTGCTGCGCGGCAGCGGCATGAACCTGCAGCGTCGGGTGAGCGCGACGATCGAGCTCGAGTCGGGCCTCAACGATCCGATGGCCGTCCTGCTGACCGCGGCGATGGCCGAGTACGCACTGACGGGCACGCTGTCGCCGCTCACGCTCCTCTGGCAGATCCCGCTCCAGCTCGCGGTCGGCACCGCTGTCGGCGTCGGCGTCGGCCACGCGTGCCGGCAGGCGCTGCTCCGGTTGCCGCCGACCACGGTCGGCCTCTTGCCCGTCGTGACGAGCGCGACCGCAGCCGTCGCGTATGGCGGCGCGACACTCCTGCAGGGCAGTGGCTTCCTCGCGGTCTACGTCTGCGGCCTGGTGCTCGGCAGCGGCAGCCTCCCCGATCATGCGGGCGTGCGCCGGGTCCACGACTTCCTCGCGTGGTCGTGCCAGGTCGTGCTGTTTCTGACCCTTGGCCTGCTCGTGTTCCCGTCCGAGCTGCTCGACGTCGCCCCGGTCGCGCTCGCCTGCTCCGTGGTCCTCGTGCTGGTCGCGCGCCCGCTCACCGTGCTCGCCTGCCTGGTCCCGTTTGGCTACCGCATGAGGGAGATCGCGTACATCGGCTGGGTCGGCCTCCGCGGCGCCGTCCCGATCGTGCTCGCCACGTACCCGGTGCTCGTCGGTGTACCGGGTGGCGGGCGGCTGCTCAACATCGTGTTCTTCGTCGTGCTCGTCAGCGTCGTGGTCCAGGCCGGCTCGGTGCGTCTCGCGACGCGCGTGATCGGCCTGGAGGAGCCGGCGCCGCCGCGCCCGGAAGCGACGCTCGAGATCGCGTCGATGCAGACCTACGACGCGAGCCTCGCCTGCTACCACATCGACACGCGCGCGGCCGTCGCCGGCGTGTTGATCGCCGACGTGCCGTTCCCGGAGCGCGCCGCGATCATGCTGGTCGTGCGCGGCAAGCAGCTCGTGCCGCCGCGCGGGAACGTGAAGCTCGAGCCCGGCGATCACGTCTACATCGTCTGCCGCCCCGAGGACGAGCCGGCCGTCGCGCTGTGGTTCGGCCAGCGGATCGACGACTGAGGCTCCAGTCGGCCGAGACGGGCACTCGAGCAGATCCGTAGATCGGCATGCGTTCGCGAAAATCCAGCGTGCCGGAAACGATGATGTTCAGCAGCACCGGGCCCGTACGGCGAATCGGGTACCGCGGCCGCCCCGGACGTTGCATGCGACCAAAGGCCCGCGGTCCGCGCTTGCCCGGCACGCTAATGCTGCGTAAGCAAAGCACATGGCCAGGCGTGCGAAGTCGTCATCGGTATCCGCTGCGCGCTGGCTGCTTGGCGTGCTCGCGTGCGTGGTCCTCGGCTTCGTGCTCAGCACCGTGGTCGCCGAGCGTCTGGAGAGCTCGATCGCGGGGCGCGCGAACGACATCATCTCCAACGCGATGCCGAGCGTGCAGATGTTGTCGTCGGCACGCGGCGAGCTTCGACGGGTCCAGTATCACGCGAATCGATACCTGCACGCCAGCAGCGAGCTGCGCCCCACGATTCACGATCAAATCACGACGGCGCGCCAGAACATCGATGCCGCGCTCGTCTCGTACGAGGCGCTCCCTTACTTCCCGAAGGAGCGCTCGTTGTACGTCTCCGTTCAGGCCGGACTCACGGCCCTGGACGCGGACCTCGCCATGATCGGAGGCACGCCGGATGGCGGGACGGCGGAGGCCGCCACCGTCGCGCAGCTCCAGCGCGACTCGGATCGCGTCGACGAGGGCTTCCAGCGGATGATCGGCTTCGACGCACGCCAGGGACAGCGGCTCGGGATCGAGATCGAGCGCATCCGTGGCGAGAGCCGCGGCGTCGTGGTCCTCCTCGACATCGCGAGCTTCGGGTTCGCTGTCCTCGCAGCAGGTCTCGCGCTTCGCCAGCTGAACCGCGCGCGCCGGGCGCACGACCAGGAGCGCGAGTCCTCCGAGCGTCACACCGCCGAGCTCGCCGCGCGGGTCGAGTCGCTCGGCCAGTTCGCCGGTCGCGTCGCGCACGACGTGTTGAGCCCGCTGTCGACGAGCTCGCTCGCGCTCGAGCTCGCACGCGCCGCGTGCGCGGACAACGCATCGGCACAGCGGGCGACCGATCGGGGGCTCGCCGCGCTCCAGCGCGTGCAGACGCTCGTCGAGGGGCTGCTCGCGTTCTCGCGCGCGGGCGGCCGCCCCGAGCTCGGCGCGACCTGCGAGCTCCGCCCCGTGCTCGGCGAGATGCTGAGCGCGCTCGACGACCAGGCGAAACGGGAAGGCATCGATCTCCGGATCCCGGCGCTGCCCGACGGTACGGTCCGCTGCAACGCGGGCGTGTTGACGAGCCTGCTCTCGAATCTCGTGCGCAACGCGATCCACCACATGGGACAGGGGCCCGAGCGCTGGATCGAGGTCCGCGTCGAGGACGTGGGCGATCGCTGGCGATTCGCGGTGGAGGACACCGGTCCGGGCGTTCCGGCCGCTGACCAGCACCGCATCTTCGAGCCCTACCTGCAGCTCGTCCAGGGCTCGGGCGGTATCGGGCTCGGGCTCGCGACCGTGGCTCGGCTCGTCGCCGCGCACGACGGACGGCTCGGGCTGCGCTCTCCCGTCCAGCACGGCCGCGGCTCGCTGTTCTGGTTCGAGCTGCCGAAGCCGCAGCCAGCGGCGGCCGCGATCGTCTCGATCGCGCAGCGCGTGCCCGCCTGAGCGGGCGCCAGCGCGTGGCATCCTGGCCGTGGGCTCGCGGATCAGACAAGTAGCTGGCCGAGCAAGAGGCCGTTGAGGCCCACGATCACGAGGGCCGCCAGCCACGCGCAGACGCGCATCCAGCGCGCGCTCGCGAGCTCGCCCATCTTCGACCGATCGCTCGTCATCCGGATCAGCGGGAACACGGCGAACGGCAGCTGGAGGCTGAGCACTGCCTGGCTGAGGATCAGCAGGCGCGCGAGCCCGTGCTCGCCGGCGATCGCGACGACGAGGAGCGCGGGGCCGATCGCGAGCCCGCGCGTGACGAGGCGGCGGAGCCACGGCCGCACGCGCAGCGCGAGGAATCCCTCCATCACGATCTGGCCGGTCAGGGTCGCGGCGACCGTCGAGCTCTTGCCGGAGGCGAGCAGGGCGACGCCGAACAGCACACCGGCCGCGCTGGCGCCGAGCACCGGCGACATCAGGTGATGAGCCTGCGGCAGCTCGACGACGTCGTGGTGGCCGGTCGCGTGGAACGCCGCGGCCGCGAGGATGACGATGCTCCCGTTGACGAGCACGGCGACGAGTAGCGCGCCGACGAGATCGAGCGTCGCGAGCCGGGCGGCATCGCGGCGACCGGCGGGATCGAGCTGGTACCGGCGGGTCTGGACGATCGACGAGTGCAGGTAGAGGTTGTGCGGCATCACGGTCGCGCCGAGGATGCCGATCGCGAGGTACAGGCGCGCCGGGTCCGAGAACGTGCGCGTGTCGGGGACGAGCCCACGCAGCACGTCGCCGCCGGCGGGGTGGGCGAACGCGAGCTCGATCGCGAAGCACGAGATGATGACGGCGATCAGCGCGATGGTCGCGGCCTCGAGGTAGCGAAACCCGCGGCGCTGCAGCCACAGCACGAGGAACACGTCGACGGCGGTCAGGCAGACGCCCCACGCGATCGGGATCCCGAGCAACAGCTCGAGCGCGATCGCGGTGCCGATCACCTCGGCGAGCTCGGTCGCGCAGATCGACAGCTCGCACAGGAGCCACAGTGCGATCGTCGTCGGCCGCGAGTAGCTGTCGCGACAGGCCTGGGCGAGGTCGCGGCCGGTCGCGATGCCGAGCCGCGCCGCGAGCGTCTGCAGCAGCACGGCCATCGCGTTCGACAGCAGGATCACCCACAGCAGCGAGTAGCCGAACGCCGAGCCCGCGGCGACGCCCGTCGCCCAGTTGCCGGGATCCATGTAGCCGATCGCGACGACGTAGCCGGGCCCGGCAAAGGCGAGCAAGCGCCGCACGAGGGACGCGCTGCGATCGACCCCGATCGAGCGATGCACCTCGGGCAGGCTCGGGCAACTGCGGTCGGCGCGCCACGCGGCCTCGCGCACGCTCACATCCTGCGCTGGCGGCCATTCGTGTGCCGGCGCCGGCCGTCCATGCCCAGCTCGGCGCCGGTGACCGGGTTGCTCGACGGGTCGGACTTGGTGCGCTCGCTGACCGTGCGCAGTGCGGAGACCTCGTCGCGCGAGAGGTCGACGTGCGCGCGGCCATCGCCGCCATCGACCGCCCGCTGGTGCGTCCGCTCCTCGACGAACTCCCACTGCTCGCCGCTGTTCCACGGCCCGCGCATGTCGCCTTCGCCCTGCGACATGTTGAAGTAGACGTTCGTGTACTGCGGATCGCCCGGGTGCTTGCCCGGCGGGAAGTTGGGTTCGATCGCGTAGAGCGCCTTCTCGAACGACTTCTGGTGCGCGATCTCGCGGGTCATCAGGAAGCGGAGCGAGTCGCCCACGCCGGGATCGTCGGTCAGGTTGATCAGCCGCTCGTAGATGATCTTCGCGCGTGCCTCGGCGGCGATGTTCGAGCGCAGGTCGCACGACGGGTCG
>DAIRFU010000590.1:0-4483 GCA_036794935.1 Kofleriaceae bacterium
GCGGTGATGCCGGCGCGATTGGCGGCCGGGAAGCTGCTTCAGCCGCGGCTTCTGATGGGCAAGCCGGGAAAGCCGATCGCACCCCTCGACGTCGATCCGGGACATCTCGAAATCGTCCGCAAGGCGATGACGTCGGTGGTCAACGACGGCGGCACCGCAGTCGGCTCCAGGCTGCCGGTGCCGGCCGCATGCCCGATGCCGGGCCTCCCGGAGCGGCCGAGCTCGATCACGCCGTCGCCGCGCAGCTGCACCAGCGGATCTCGCGTCTCGGCAAGAAGCTGCCGACCCCGTTCGACCTCGAGGATCTCGTCGTCGACGACGACACGCGCACCGCGCTGGTCGAGATCGCGGCGGCCGCGCGCGAGCGGCGCAAGATCCGCGATCAGTTCAAGCTGCGCGGCGCGCAGGGCATCTCGGTCCTGTTCTCCGGCCATCCCGGTGTCGGCAAGACGATGTCGGGCACCGTGCTCGCGAAGCGGCTCGGCCTCGATATCTACGAGATCGATCTGTCCCAGGTCGTCTCGAAGTGGCTCGGCGAGACCGAGAAGAACCTGTCCGACGTGTTCGACGCGGCCGAGCCCGGCCACGTCGTGCTGCTGTTCAACGAGGCGGACTCGCTGTTCGGCAAGCGCACGTCGGACGTCAAGAGCAGCAACGATCGGTACGCGAACCTCGAGACGAACTACCTGCTGCAGCGGCTCGAGCGGTTCAACGGTCTGACGATCCTGACGACGAACCTGACCGGCGCGATCGATCAGGCATTCAAGCGCCGGTTCACCTACGACGTCTACTTCACGTTTCCGTCGCCGGACATGCGCGCCGAGCTGTGGCGCCGCACGTTGCCCGAGCGCACGCGCGACGCCGCGATCGACTACGACGCGCTCGCCGAGCAATACGAGCTGACCGGAGGCTTCATCAAGGTCGCGTGCGAGCGTGCCGCGTACGTCGCCGGCGGCAGCGGCGTCGAGATCGACGAGGATCTGCTGCGCGCCACGGTCGAGCGCATGTACCGCGAGCGCGGCAAGCTGAGCACCGTCGGGCCCCTCGAATGAGGCGGAGCCGGAGGCGACCATGAAGCGCTACACGCTCGCGTGGGGGGAGCTGACCGCGGTCGAGGCGACGCTCGACGAGATCGCGCGCCACGCGCCGGCGCTGGCAGCCGGCTACAACGAGCCCCGCAACGCCGAGCTGATGGGCCACACCGCCGCGCTGTCGCCGGCCGAGGTCGTCGAGAGCTACGCCGAGGGGATCGCGGCCGGCATGCGCGCGTTCCTGCTGTTCGAGCGCGACGCGCTCGTCGGCGATGCCGATCTGCGTAACATCCGCGACGGTGCCGCCGAGTTCGCGTTCATGATCGCGGCGCCGTCCGCGCAGGGCAAAGGCCTCGGCACTCGGTTCGCGCAGATGATCCACGCGTTCGGCCTCCTCGAGCTCGGCCTCGCTCGCATCTACGCGTCGGTGGTGCCGCACAACGTCGCGTCGCGCCGCGTGTTCGAGAAGCTCGGTTACACGATCGACGACAGCCCCGCGGCGCGCGCGTTCGCGGACGAGCCGGGCGATGTCACGCTCGTCCTGACCGCGGACGAACCGGCACGTCACCGCGTGCGCGCACTTGCCGTGCAAATACGTAGTGAAGTCGTGCCCGACCCCGTAGGCTAGGCCATGGCTTTCGCGTCCTGTGTGCTCGCCGGGCTCGTCGCGGTGCTCCACGTCTACTTCCTCGTGCTCGAGATGTTCTTGTGGGCGACGCCGTTCGGCGCGAAGACGTTCAAGCGGCCGCTCGCCGAGATGGAGCAGAGCAAGTCGCTGGCCGCGAACCAGGGTCTCTACAATGGCTTCCTCGCCGCCGGTCTCGTGTGGTCGCTCGTCGCCGCCGATGGCATGGCGATCCGCGTGTTCTTCCTCGCGTGCGTCGTGATCGCCGGCCTCTACGGCGCCGCGACCGCCGCGCGCACGATCCTGTTCGTGCAGGCGCTACCCGCACTCGCCGCGCTCGTGGTCACGCTCCTCGCATGGAGCTAGCTGCGAGCTTTCCGCAAGGGCACGCGCCTTGCTTGATGTGGCGACAGGAGAAACGCCATGCCTCGCAAAGCGAAGAACGTTCCGGGAACCGAACGCTATCGCGATCAGCGCCGGACGGGCGGTGGGCCGCGGATGCACGCGCGCAAGTGGCACGATCACGACGAGCCGCGCGATCTCGAGCCCATCTCCGAGTCGGTCGGCAACGAAGCGCGGACGCGAGCCGAGTCGGCCTCCGAGCGCAGCGGGATGGGCCGGCGCGTGGAGGAGCACGAGAAGCGCAAGCGGATGACACCGCCGAGCAAGGGCCTGTCGCGCAAGCCGGGAGCCGGCAAGAACGTCAAGAGCGGCCAGAAGGGCTCGGGAGAGATCTAGGACGCGGACAGCTCGTCGACGGCGCGGCTCGCGCTCGGCGGCAGCGGCTCGTCGCGCAGGTGCGCGATGACCGGTGCATGATCGCTCGAGCCGACCTCGCGGTAGGATCGACAGGTCACCGCGCCGTCGACGAGCGCGTGATGGGCGGCGATGTAATCCAGGCGCCACCCGATGTTGCGCTGGCGCATGTTGCGCCACGGCGCCCACCAGGTGAACAGCCGATCGTTGTCGGGATCGACGTGGCGTCCGACATCGACCAGCCCGTGCGAGAACAGCGCATCGATCAGGTCGCGCTCACCGCCCGACTGGCCGACCATGTCCTTGCGCAAGACCGGATGCACGTCGACCGGCGCCCGCGCGACGTTGAAGTCACCGCACAGGACGAGGTACTTGCCGGCGCGCTCGAGTGCGGCGGCCCATGCCTCGAGCTCGCGCAGGAACACGACCTTGGCCGTGAAGTCCTTGCCGCCGTTCGGCACGTACACCGAGGCGAACACGAGCGGACCGACCTCGGCGACCACGATGCGCGTCTCGAGATCGAATGGCGGGTGCACGAACTGCGGTGGCTCGGGAAACCGGGCAGCCCGCAACAGCAGCGCGACACCGGAGTAGCCGCCGCTGCCGTGCCAGTGCGCGTGGTAGCCGGCGATCGTGCTCAGCGGCTCGGGCACCTTGTCGGCGAGCGCCTTGATCTCCTGCAGACAGATCACGTCCGGCTCCTCGCCGTCGATCCAGTGCGCGACCTGCGAGGATCGCGCACGGATGCCGTTGACGTTCCAGGTCGCGATCTTCACGAGCGCGTCGTGTAGCACACGCGGCCAGCCGTGATGCGCTACTCGGCGTCGCGATCGAGCTTGCCGATCGGACCGGTCACGGCGTGAAGCTCGCCGGCGACCTGGCCGAGCTCGTTGCTGCCCTCGAGCTGCGTGCCGTCCCACGGCAGCGCGCGGCCCAGGTCGTCGAGTCCGTACAGCTCGGCCAGCGCGGGTAGCTCGCGCGGCTTGAACGTGCGCTGCCGGTACGGCGAGGCCAGCGCGACGGCGAGCACCTCGCTGTTGCGGCCGAGCACCGGATCGGCCGCCATCCACGCCAGCAGCACCGCGCCCTCGATCTCGGCGTCGATGTCGGCCGCGTCATCGGGGCTCGCCAGGCGGACCAGCACGTCGTCGCTCGCACCGGCGGCCTCGATGGCATCGACGTGCACCGGAATCACGCGACGCGCAACTCCGGCCGGGGCGCGCTGCACGCTGACGAGCGCCGACGGCGCACCGCGCGTGTCGACGGTGGCGCACAGCGAGCCGATCGGGAGCGGCTCGACATCGAGCGAGTCGTCCTCGGGGAATGGCTCGGCGAGCTCGATCACGCCCATGTGCGGCACGCGACCGAGCGACCACGACGCGATGGGCAGCGTGCGCTTGCAGTCGAGCGTGAGCGCGATCGCGAGCGGCTCGCCCGCCTTGCGTAGCAGCTCCGCACTCGAGAACGCGATCGTCTGACTTCCGTTCGTGACGAGCGTGCACGGACCAGCGAGCTGCAGCGTGGGCCCGACGACCACCAAGGGTGCGACGGCGCGTAGCTCGCGGGCCTGCTCGTTCGTGCCTCGCCCCATCGCCGTGAGACTGGCACGGCAGCCACGCCCATCTCAACTGGCAAACGGCGCGCAGCGTGCGCCCACGCGCGCCGCCCCGGGCATGCGAGCTGCAACATCGCTCGGTCATGACCCACGCCAGGACTCGCCGGTTCCGCATCGTCGTCGGCGTCGATCTCACCGAGTACTCGCACATGGTGATCGAGCATGCGCTCGATCAAGCGGCTCGGTATCCGTCCCCCGAGATCCACTTCGTGCACGTGAAGGAGAACCGCAAGCCCGATGTCAACGCGCTCGGTGAACAGCTCGCCGCCGCGGTCTACCCGGCGCTGCAGGTGTTCAACCAGTACGGCACGAGCTGGCGAGCACGCCTGCACATCCGGCGCGGCAAGCCCGACGAGCAGATCACCATGCTCGCCGCCGACATCCTCAGCGATCTGATCGTGATCGGTGACTTCGGTCTGCACCGCAAGGGCATGCCGAAGCGCGTGCTCGCGAACG
>DAIRFU010000591.1:0-4481 GCA_036794935.1 Kofleriaceae bacterium
CGCGGTGCCCCTCGCCAACCGGTGCAACCAAGACCTGCTCCGGGGCGATCCACGCTGGCAGCTGCCCGCCGTGATGCTCGAGTAGCATCCCGAGGAAGCGCTCGATCGAGCCGTACACTGTCGGACCTACGCCGGGCACCAAACGCGGTTCCGCGAGTGTCTCGCGCGTGCGCGACTATCGATCACGCGCCAGCAGCAAGGAGGCGCGCACCCCCGAGAAGCGCGCGAGGTGGCGCGTTCTCGATTTTGCAAGTTGTCGTGCCCAGGGGCGGAATTGAACCGTCGACACGCGGATTTTCAGTCCGCTGCTCTACCAACTGAGCTACCTGGGCTGGCAGGCGCGAAATCTACACATCCGGGGCCCGCTCGGCAAGCGCCAACTCCCCCGAATACTTGGAATCCGGTGAGCGCCGCCCACGTTTTGCGGCCTTCGATGGCACAATACGACGCGAGGATGGCACCCGCGCATGACGGTACCGATCCGGCGCTGGACCACACGCCAGTGCCGCTCGAAGGCGATGGGGCCGAGCTCCTCGGCATGGTCGTCGATGGCCGCTATCGCCTCGATTCGACGGTCGGTCGTGGCGGCATGGGCCTCGTCTATCGCGCCACGCACCTGGGCATGCGCCGGCAGGTCGCCGTCAAGATCCTGCACCCCGCCCTCGCCGCCTCACCCGACGTGCGCTCGCGGTTCGAGCGCGAGGCACTCGCGGTCGGCAAGGTCGACCACCCGAACTGCGTCGCGACGTACGACGTCGGCCGTCTACCCGATGGCTCGCTGTATCTGGCGATGGAGCTGCTCGAGGGCAAGTCGCTCGCCGACGTGCTCGAGCAGGAGGGTCAGCTCGCGCCCGGCCGCGCGCTGCATATCCTGGCGCACCTGCTGCGCGGGCTCGGCAGCATCCACGGCGCCGGGCTGATCCACCGCGACATCAAGCCCGAGAACATCTTCCTGATCCGTCACGGGGACGATCTGGATTTCGCGAAGATCCTCGACTTCGGGATCGCCAAGCCGATGAGCGGCGAGCTGTCGGATGATGGCGTGCGACTCACGCAGGCGGGGATGGCGTTCGGCACGCCGATCTACATGGCGCCGGAGCAGGCACTCGGCAATCCGATGGATGGCCGCGCGGATCTCTATGCCGCGGCGGTGATCGGCTACGAGATGCTGTGCGGGCAGCCGCCGTTCTACAGCGAAGACAAGCTCGAAGTGATGTCGATGCACACGGCGAAGCCGGTGCCGCTGATGCGCAACCGGCTGATCAAGCGCGGCAAGCCGGTGCCGTCATCGCTCGAGAAGCTGATCATGCGCGGCCTGACGAAGAAGCCCGGCGATCGGTACGCGACGGCGGAGATCTTCCTGGCGTCGGTCGAGAGCGCACTGCACACGACGGATGGCGGCCAGACCGACGTCAGCATCGAGCGGCCTACCGGACGCGATACCGGATCGCTGCCCCTGGTGGACGATCGCGGCGAGCTCAACATCGGCATCGACGACGCGATCCAGGAGGCGCTCGCGGTCGCGCCGGTGATGGCGACGCAGCGCTCGACACCGAACAAGGGCTCGAGCACGCCGCGCGACAGCGCGAGCACGGGCCGGATCGCGACGACGGTCGGGCCGCCGCCGCCCGCAGCACCCGTCGTCGCGACGACCGAACCGCGCGGCCGGCGCGCGCCGCCACCCGGCGGTGGGGTCGGCATCGGCCTGCCGTACACGGGCCCCAGCGGTGAGCCGATTTTCGGGCTCACGCCGCAGCAGCGGCTCGCCCAGCGCAAGCCGAGTCGCAAGAAGTGGTTTCTGTACGGTGGGATCGCGGCGGTGGCGATCGTGATCGGCGTCGCGATCGCGGTGCTGACCGCGCCGGGCGGCAAGCGACTCGATCCGAACACACCGGGCGGACAGGCCAGCGAGGCACTCGAGCGCGGCGACTACGCGGGCGCGATCGGGATCCTCGAGGCGAAGCAAGAGGAAATCGCGAACGACCCCGACGCGCAGCTCGTGCTCGGTCACGCGTACGCCGCGAAGAACGAGCCGCCGCACGCGATCGCGGCGTATCGCCGCGCACTCGCACTCGCGCCGGCGCTGCAGTCGGACAAGGACCTGCGCGCGAACCTGCGCGCGATGGCCGGCAGCAAGGATCCCGAGGTCGTCCAGAACGCATTCGACGTGTGGGTCGGGCACACCAAGGAGAAGGCGGCGCAGGACCTGTTATTCAAGGCGCTGACCAGCCCCGACATCGATCGCCGGCACGCCGCGCTGCGCGTGATGGACATGCACAAGCTCGGCGACGCGCTCAACCGCATCCAGGCGTACACGCTCGACCTCCAGGAGGAGGACACGTGCGAGCGCCGCGCCGAGGCGGTCGCGAAGCTGCGCGCGATCGGTGACCCTCGCGCAATTCCCGCGCTCGAGCGCGCCGTCAAGCGCAAGGGCACGAGCGGCGCGATGCGCAACAAGCTCCTCAACGGCTGCCTGATCGAAGACGCGACGCAGGCCATCGGCTATCTGCGCGGCCTCCAGAAATGACCACGCTCGACCTGCCGGACGTGCCGCGCTGGGTCGAGGCGCACGGCATCGCCGCCGATCCGGCGCACTGGCGCACACCGCTCGGCGACGGGTTTGCGCTCGGTCACGACGCGGCGCGGCTGATCGTGGTCGCCGGGGATGCGGAGGACGCGGCGCTCACCGCACTCGCACGCGGGTACCCGCAGCACACGCTGCTGCTCGCGCAACCGGCGGCGGTCGATCGGCCGATCGCGCGCGCGATCCTCCACACGCTGCCCGAGCCGGCCACGCTGCCGGACCTCGCGGGTGCGGTGCTGCTCGACGACGACATCGCCCTGCCCGCCGCACTCGCCGACGAGCTGGCGTGGGCGAAGGCGCGCGGCCCGGTGTTCACCGCGGTCGTCGACGGCCGGGCCTCGGCGTTCGCCTACGCGCCGTGGCGCAGCGCGAGCTGGTTCGACGTCTCGGTCGATACCGTCGCGGGCGCACGCCAGCTCGGACTCGGCACGATCGTCGCGGCGGCCATGATCGACTACGAGCTCGCGCAGGGCCGCGCACCGGTGTGGGGCGCCGACGAGGACAACGCGGCGTCGCTGCGGCTCGCGAAGCGCCTGGGCTTCTCGCCCGTCGACGAGGTCTGGGTCGCCGCATGCGCGCGTTGATCGTCGTCGCGGTCCTCGCGCTCGGGCTGGGTGCGCGCGCACGCCCGGCCGCGGCGGAGCCGGACAACCGTGACCTCGTGCTCGTCGGGCTGGCGATGGCACCGCCGACGTACCTGGTCGGCGTCACGTTGCACGAGGGCAGCCACGCGCTCGCCGCGATGCTGGTCGGCGGCGACGTGACCGAGATGCGGCTCTATCCCGGCGTCGATCCGAAGGTTCACAAGTTCCGCTTCGGCTGGACGTACGTGCGCGGCCTGCGCACGCGCGCGGACAAGCAGTTCTTCTACATCGCGCCCAAGCTGACGGACGCGCTGCTGCTCGGCGGGTTCGCCGCGCTCGTCCTCACCGACACGTGGCCACGCAACCGCTATGGGCAGCTCGCGCTCACGGTGGGCGCGACCGGGCTGTGGGTCGATTTCTCGAAGGACGTCGTGCTGTTCTCGCCGCACAACGACGTCGTGAAGCTCTTCTCCGGCTGGTGCATGACCGGCTGGAAACAGCTGCCAGCACGGCTCGTCTATGCCAGCCTCGTCGTCGCCAGCGGCTACGTGGTCGCGCGCAGTTACCAGAAAACATTTGGCCAGCAAGACGACGTCATGTCCGTCCCGCTGCTGACGGCCTCGTTCTGAGCGACGCTCCGCTGGCGTGACGTCGGCGCGCGTGCCGCGACGCATGCTTCGTCGCGAAGCCGGCCATTTCTCGTCGTGGTGAGCGCAGGCACCACGTTTGCACCACATGACTCCATGCTGGACCTCACCTGGTGGCAGGTGTTCGCCCTGATCGGAACCGCGGTGGTCTCGGTTGTCGGCGGGCGGCTCCTCGGTACGTGGCTGCATCGGGTGCTGTACCGGCGCGTGTTGCTCACGCGTTCGTCGCTCGATGATCGCCTGTTCCTGCGCCTCGAAGGTCCGGTCCAGGCGATCGGCATGGTCATCGTGTGGCACGTGCTCGTGAGCTTCGGCGACTACCCGGTGAGCGTGATCGCGTTCTGCCGGTCGATCGGTCACATCGGCCTGTTGCTCGCGCTCGGCTGGGCCGCGATGCGGATGATCGATACCGGCATCGACACGTTCGCCACGCGATCGCGGTGGATCACGATGACCCGGCGTCGTCCGCCGTCATCCTCATCGCGCCCGCCGTAGTCGCGCCCGGGGTCGCGCCTAACGATGCGCGGCCGTTCCCGGCGGCCTGCGTATTCAGATAGAGGCTGACCACCGGCAGGGTGGTCGGCTCGAAATCGACCAGCCGTTGGAACTGCTGCTCGAGATCGTTCGTAGGAGAGACAGGGGACAAAGTGGCCACGTCGCGGCATT
>DAIRFU010000592.1:0-4480 GCA_036794935.1 Kofleriaceae bacterium
GCTGGTACACCCGCAGGTAGAGTTCGCCGTCTTCTGGCAGCGCTTTGAAGAGCAGATCCTCCGCCGCGGTCTCGTCGGTCAAGAACGACTCGTCCGTTCCGATCCGGCGGGCCTGCCAGGTACCTTGCTGGTACTCGCTCCACGCCATCTTCGCACGGCCATAGACGACCTTGTCGGCGAGCTCGCGTTCGCCATCGAAGATCGGCCAGAACAGGAGCAGCCGCCCGCGATGGACGACCGGGATCAGGTGATCGCCTTCGATGTCGAGATCGACGCGCTCCCAGCCGGTCCACGCCTGGTTCGCACGGCGGCGGTAGTAGTAGACCGGCGGGCTCGCCTGCGTGCGCGCGACGACGTGGAGGATGTCGCGGTCCTCCTCGTGGTAGAAGCCACGGATATCGAGGTGCGAGACCTCACCGAGCTTCTCGAGGTAGCCGCGGACTGCGTGCTCGAAGACCTCGGCGCGCGGTTCGTCCTGCAAGAGCTCGTTCTCGAGGTCGCGAAACAGCGGCGTCTTGTCGTCCCGGAGCTCGGGTTCGATCCAGTTCTCGGGGTAGAGAAAGATTTTTCGGTTCGCCTCCCAGACCCGGTAGTTCTTCATCCACTCCCAGCGCTCCCAGTAGTCGTCACCGGTATCGACCACGACGCCGGGCTCGAGGCCCATCCGGCAGCGCTGCACGAACAGCTGCACCGCCGCGGTCGCCTGCACGATGCGCGAGGTCTGGGCGCAGCTCGCCATCTCGGGATCGATCAGGTACTCGCCATAGACCTCGACCGCGTTCGCGAACGTCCGCGTGGTGCTTCCGTGGTGGAGCACGTACGCGAGGAGCGCATCGCGCGTGCGCTCGCGCAGCTGATCGGAGATCTGGGTCAGTACGCGTCGCCACTCGGCCTCGGTCGGCTGGCGGGCGTGCGCCGTGGTGCGCAGGCTCGCCGCCAGTGTGGCCGGCGTGGTGGTGGGCGCCGCCCATCCGGCGAGCGTCGTCCCATCGGTCCGGAAGCGCCGGATCCATGTCGTGCTCTCGAGCAGGCGCGCGTAGGTCGTGGCGCGCTGGAAGGCCGCGGCATCGAAGCCGAGCGCCGCCGAGAGCACGCGCAGATCGTCGGCGTGCCAGCCGGTATCGCCCGCGAGCTCGGCGAAGCTCTCCGCCAGCGCCAGATCGGCGCCGACGCGGCCGCCATCGCGGAGCTGGTCGAACAGGTCGCGATCGGCCCGTGGCAGCACGCGCTGGACTTGCTTGGCCTGCGCCAGCGCGAGCCAGCCCCGGTAGCGTGCGGCGGCGGTTGCGGGGGGGACGACCTCGCCGGGACCGAGGATCGTCAGCGCGTTAACGTCGAGAAACTCGTTCTCGATTCGCCTCAGCGCCGCGATCTCGAGCTCGCGACCCGAGAGCTGCAGGCCGCGCACGAGCCGTGTGACGCGATGGAGGCGGCCCAGCACGCGCACCGCGGGCACGTACGCCGCATCGGGTGGACTCGCCGGGAGCGCGAGGAACGCGACGAGGTCGGCGATGGCCGAGCTCGACGGGTCGGTCTCCGAGCGCAGCAGGCCGCTGGTGGCGTCCAGGAGCACGCCCGCGACCTCGGCGTCGAGGTCGAGCGCGATCGCGAGGTTCTCGACCAGCATCGATCCGGGCTCGGCGCCGGTCCGGTCGGCCGCGGCGAACGCGTGCAGCTCGTCCAGCAGGGCCCGGAGCCCCGCCTCGCTGGGGGCGAACGCGGCGGGGACCTGATCCCAGCCCAGCAAGATATGCGCGAGCTCGCGCGGATCGGCGCCGAACATTCGGTGCTCGATCCACGCCTCGATGATCGCGAGGACGTCCGTGAAGCCCCCGGCCGCGTCGCGGCCGATCAGGAGGGCGAAGCAATCGAGCGCCACGTCGCCGAGCCCGAGCACCTGGGCCACGCCGGCGCGATCGAGCGCGACCAGCTCCACGATCGATAGTCGGAGAACCGCGGCCACGTCGCGGACGCGCAACACGGCGGCGATCGCCTCGCCGTCGATCCGGGTGCGGCCGAGCGCTTGCAGGACGCGATCGAGCGGACTGTGCTCGCCGTCCACGAGCGGCCAGCCGACCCGGCGGGTGAGTCGTACGAACTTCTGGATCTGATCGAGCACGTCCCGAGTGAGCCCGCCGATCGTGTCGTCGGAGATGTCGCAGTGGCGTGCTCCGCGCGCGAGCGTGATCGGGCCCATGGCCGTGGAGAACAGCCACGTGCGCGTCAACGCTTCGAGCTCGTCGTAGGTCAGCTCGGCGCGCTCGAGGAACCGCGGCACGTCTGCGAGCTCTGCCGGCGTGGCGCCGCCCCAGCGGGCATCGTCCACGGCGGGCGTGGTCAACACGCGCCACTCGCTCGCCCCTGCGCCGAGCCGCGCGCGCACGACGTCGGCGGGGTCGCGCCCGAACAGGTCCCACAAGCGGTAGAGCTCGAGGCCGAGGTGCCGGCCGAGGATGCTCGCTTGCTCGTGCGCTCGCTCGAACGGTAACGCGAACGGGAACGCCGCGCCCTCGAGCGCCGCGTCGGCCACGGGGTCGGCGTACGCGGGCTCGGCGCGGCGTTCCTCGGTGGTCCCGGTGGTCTGGCGAGCCGTGATCGGGCGCTCGAGCACCACATCGTCGAGGATCTCGTTGACCAGATCGATATGCGGCACGGCGACGTTCGCGTTCGCGCAGTCGAGCAGGAGACGCTGCAGGTCCGGCCGCCGGGCGAACAACACGTCGATCACCGGGCTGCTACCGGTCGAGGGTGCGCCGTCGAGGAACGCGAGCAGATCGGTGAGATAGGCCGCCGGACTCAGCACCGATCGGCAGTGCTCGCACGCACAGCTATTCAGCGTCCCGAACATGCGCGCCCACTCCGGCAACTCGGCGGGCATCGCCTCGACATGCGGGATCATCGTGATCGGCCCGAGATAGTCGAGCGCACGCATCCGCAGCACCTCGGCGTACTCCGAGCGCATGCGCGCGTTCTCGAAGGTCTCGCCCGCCCAGGCTTCGCCCATCGTCGGCCCCAGCTTGTTCGTGAACGCCGCCTTGCCGCCGAACGCGATCGCGCGCGCCGAGCCAAAGCCGTTCGTCAGCAGCGCGCGGATGCCTTCGAACCGTGCTTCCGATGGCACCACGCGCGCGAGGCGCTGCACCTTGGCGGTGTCGCGTTTTACCACCTCGGGATCCGCGTTCGGAGGCATCACGGCGCCGTTCGCGAGGATCGCGTCGAGCGATCCATTCAGCACGTCGAACTCCGGGTTCGCCAGCAGGAACTGGCCGACGTGCGGCAGGCCGAGCCCCAGATCGCCATCGAGCCGATGCGCGATCACCGCGGACGGCAGCGACGCCTCGATCTGACGCTCGATCGCCTTGGCGTACTCCTCGGGCGTCTCGTATCCGGCGGGGACCACTCTGATCACGCTGATGATGTCGAGCCATCCTTCGTGGTCGAGCCGTGCGAGATCCTGCGTGCTCGTCCACAGCTCCTGAGGTGCGCGCTTCTGCACCTCGCGCAGGGCCGGCAGGTGCCCGAGCACGAGCGCCTCGGTCTCGACCGCGAACCGCGTGATCGCGATCGTCTCGGGTGGCAACGAGCCGGAGCTCGCGAGATTCTCCCAGATCTCGGGCGCGGAGCCTCCGGCCTCGCGCAGATAGAGCCGGACCACTTCCTTCTGCTGTTCCATGGAGAGCGGGGAACCGGCGAGCAGGGTGCCGATCGGCGCGGGGCCCTCGGCCGGCGCCACGAACGCGTGCTCGATCGCGAGCGCCTCGAGTCGATCGAGTACCGCCTCGAGCATGCCCCCGAACTTGGTCGCCAGGATGTTGCGCGCGATCGCCGCCTTCAGCAGCGATTCCCAGCGCGGGCGGCCGTACGACAGCAGCTTGGGCAGATCGGTTGGAAGCTCGCCGCGCAGGAGCGCGTAGAACGCCCCCGCGGCGACGTTGTTCTCCAGACCCCATCGCGCGTCGAGGCGCAGGAACCGGAGGCGGTCGTGTGGCAGCTCGAGCTCGCCGGCCAAGAACTCGAGGTCGTCATCGGTCAGCTTCATGACGGGGACATTCGCGGCGACGACGAGCACGTCGCGCAGCACCCGGTCGAACTCGGCGAGCGGCGGGTGCTTGAGACCATCGACGACGAGATCGATCCGTGCTTCCGTACCGGCGTTGAACAGCGTGCGCGACGCCGCGATCACCTTGCCGTTCGCGTCGACGACGTGGATGACGAGGTCGGGGCCCTTGTGCTCGGCCGCGTCGAGGACGTGCTCGTACTTGATCGCGTAGTTGCCGTCGCGATCAGTCGTCGCTTCACCGAGCTGGTGCAGCTTGCGGAGATCGCGATCGAACGCGCGTACGCGCAGCCCCGCGTCGACGACGTTGCTCGTGAACGAGATTTGACCTTTGAGCTCGTGCATTGTTTTCTCTCTCTGCATGCTCGCGACGTAGGTGCATGACGAAGCGCGGCAACACTCGCGTCGTCGCTAGGGGACCAC
>DAIRFU010000593.1:0-1906 GCA_036794935.1 Kofleriaceae bacterium
GGCGGCTCGCCCGCGCCCCCGCCACCACCCGGCGCCACGGTGTCGAGCATGCCGACGTCGGTTCCGCTCGGGATGGTCGCCGTGACGTCCGTCGCGCGGCGCAGCGCATCTCGCGCGGTGATGCCGAGCAGCTCGCGGCAGTCCTCGCACGTGTCGAGGTGGCCGAGCACGCTCGCGCGCTGCGTGGAGTCGAGTGCCCCCGACATCAGGTCCTGAACGACGTTGGCGTCGAGGCACTCCATCCCGCCGCTGGAGTGTGGCATGAGAGTATCGGGCGAGTGATCGAGGACCGCGTCGAACAGCTCTCGGCAGCGAGTGGCCTCACCGCAGCATCGGTGCCGGCCGTCGCGAGTGCGTGGGAGTCACTGCTCGCCGCCGCGCGGATGGCATGGCCGCGGGTGCGCTTCGACGAGGATCGGATCGCCGCGTTCGTGGCCGAGCGGCTGACCGGTGACGAGCTCGCCGCCGCGCTCGCGGCCGCACCCGCCGCCGATCTCGCGCTCGCCGCGGCGTGTGCCGCCCAGGAGCCGACCGCGCAGGTCGCGTTCGATACCGTGCTCGGCGAGGTCGATGCAGCCGGCGCGGCCACCGGAGCGCTCGCGGTCCAGATCGAGGAGGTCAAGCAGCTCCTGCGCGTGCAGCTGCTGGTCGCGACGGACGGCAAGCCGCCCGGTATCGCCGGCTATCGTGGCAAGGGTCCGCTACGCGGCTGGGTGCGTATCACGGCGACGCGCGAGCTGATCCGCCACAAGACGAAGCGTGCGCGCGAGGTCTCGTTCGGCGAGCGTCTCGAGAGGTACCTGACGAGCGGAGTCGACCCGGCGCTCGAGCAGCTCAAGACCGAGTACCGCCTCGAGTTCGCGCACGCGCTCGAGGAGGCGATCGAGGATCTGACCGCCGAGGATCGCACGCTGCTGCGCCAGGCGATCGTCGACGATATGTCGATCGACGCGATCGGTGCTGCGTTCGGCGTCCACCGCGCGACCGCTGCACGCTGGCTCAACCGCGCCCGTGGCGCGCTCGTCGCCGCCACGCACCACCGGCTCGCGGCGAGGCTGCAGCTGCCGCTGGACCAGATCGAGAGCGTGATCCGCCTCGTCCAGAGCAAGCTCGACGCGAGCGTGATCCGCTACCTGCGCGACGGCACGCGCGACTAGCGATACGTCGTCGACGGCGGCCGGTACTTCTCGCCGTACTTGTTGACGTGCGGCGGCTCGGCGCCACGCACGAGCGCGAGGTCGACGGCCGTCGCCTGGCCGTCGACGACAGTCACCGGCGCGCTCACCGGCTTCGTCGCGCGGCGCGTGTACGCGAACACGGTCCAGCGGCCGGCCGGTACGCCCTCGATCGTGAAGCTGCCGTCGGAGGCGGTGCGCGTGTGGCGGTTGTTCGGCAACACGAGGATCGTCGCCGCCATCTCGGGGTGGATGTTGCAGTAGACGTCGACGACACCCGCCGTCGGAAACTGCTTCTCCTTCGACTCGCCCTTCTTGAACGAGCCGAGGTCGAACTTGCGCGCGGGCGACTGCGAGAACACGTTGTGCAGGAACGGATCGCCGTTCGGGAAGCGCACGCTCTGGCCGACCGTGATCGCGACGAGGTCGGGCACGAACGTGCGGCCCTTCTGCGCGATCGTCGCGGCCGGTCCCGACGTCGTCGCGCGCTCGGCGAAGCCGACGACGTACACGATCACGTCGGGGACCGCGGGCGTGCCATTCGCATCGGTGACCGTGATCTTGCCGGTGACCCGGCCGCCGGCGTGCGCCGTCCCCGCGGCGAGCGCGAGCCCGGCAGCGATCAGAAGGCGATGCCCCATTGCACCCTGGGAGCCGTCTCGATGCGGTCCTGCAAGAGACCGATGCCGAACACGCCGGAGATCCAGAACCGGCCGTGAGTCCAGGACAGG
>DAIRFU010000593.1:1916-4478 GCA_036794935.1 Kofleriaceae bacterium
CAGTCGCCTCTGGTCGGGAAGGCGCCTCCCCCCGCTCGATCATCGCTGCGGCTGCGGCCGGACGATTCCGAGCTTGCGTATGCGGAACTGCAGCGTCGATCGCTTCATGCCCAGCCGTGCGGCTGCGCCGTTCGGTCCCGCGATCACCCAGCTGGTCCCCTCGCTGGGCAGCTCGGCGAGCGCCTCGGCACCGACGCGCAGATCGCCGGTGGCGAGCACGCTGACGCCCGCGCCGGGCCGGAATTCGTAGACCTGGGCATCGGGATCGAGCTCGGCGACGAAGCCCAGATCGACGAGGAGCTGGACGATTCCGGACTCGTACGACACGACGAGGTCAGCCTCGGGGCGCACGCCGTCGCGGTTGCCGATCAGCCGCTTGACCGCGACGCGAAGCAGCGGCGCGATCGCCGGCGCATCGACGGGATCCTGCGTGACGAACCGGTACCGCGCCTCGACGCCGAACCGGGAGAACCGCGTGAACGATGTCATCGTCGCATCGTCGCGGCCCCAGTCGAACTCGAGCGGCAGCCCGAGCTCGAGCTGATCGGTGATGCCGATCTGCGCGCCGAACAGCCAGCTCGTCTCGGACCTGGCATCGAAGTTCTCCTCGCTGATCCACGACTGCAGCTCCGCGCCGCGCTCGGGCATCACCTCGCTGCCGTACAGCCAGCCGAAGAACGTGCGGCCCGCATGCGCGGTCCCGGGAGCGGCGACGAGCGCCGCGGTCACAAGCACGAGTCCACCACGCACGTCGCGACCTTACTCCATCGGCTTGCTATGGTGCGCGCCATGATCGATCACATCGGTATCGCGGTCAGCGATCTCGACCGCAGCCTCGCGTTCTACACGAAGGCGCTCGCGCCGCTCGGCTACGAGCTGCTGAGGAAGTTCGACATCCCCGACGGCCGCAGCGTCGCGGGGTTCGGCATCGGCGGCAAGCCCGAATTCTGGATCGCGACGGGCGAGGTCACGCAGACGATCCACGTCGCGTTGCGCGCCGCCGGACGCGCGCAGGTCCGTGACTTCCACGCGGCCGCGCTCGCCGCCGGCGGCACGGACAACGGCGCTCCCGGCGTGCGCCCGCACTATCACGAGCACTACTACGGCGGCTTCGTGCACGACCCCGACGGCCACAACGTCGAGGCGTGCTGCCACGAGCCGTTCCTCGGCTGAGCTCGCGCCGGCTCAGAGGATGATGCCCTGGCACACGCCATCGGTGCACGGCAGCTCGTTGCAGCAGTCCGCCGCGGTCGTGCACGTCTGGCCGTAGTCGGCGCAGCCCTGGTTCGTGCCGCAGGTGCCCTCGGCCGAGCCTGACGGGATGTTGCATGGCAGACCCGCGCAACAGTCCGCGGTCGTGGTGCACGCTCCGCCCTCGGGGACGCAGGCGCTGCCGCACACGTAGCCAAACTCGGTCCCGGGCTCGGGCACGCACGGCTGCCCGCAGCAGTCGGCGCTCGACGCGCACGACTGGCCGGTGTGGTCGATCGTGGGATCGCAGTCGACCGTTCCGGCCGTGCAGCGCGGGATCCCGAGGCTGTCCTGCTGGCAGACCTCGGGGTTGTTCTGCACGTTCCCGGCGCAGCACGTATCGGTGTCGTTGCACGACGTGCTCGCGAGGCGGCAGATGTCACCGGCCGGCGCGCATGAATGGCCCTGGTCGCAGCGACCGACCGCGTACCCCGGCTCCTTGCGACACATCGTGTTCGCCGGATCGAAGTCCGGGTTGCCGTCACCGCCGCAGCAATCCTCGTCCGTGTAGCAGAGCTCGCCGGCCGGCCGGCAGCCGCTCGGTGGCTGGCAGATCAACACGCCGGTCGGGCCGTACGGGAAGCACGCCTTGCTGCAACACTCGCCGCCGCACGTCGGGAGCGGCGTGCTCGGATCGTACGCGGCGCCGTCGCCGCAGACCTCGCCCATGCTGGTGCAGCCGCTCGCGCCCGGCGCAGGCACGACCGCGCATGTACCGAGCGTCGCGCCGTCGGGCCTGTTGCACGCACCGCCGCAGCACTCGCCATCGGTCACACACGCATCGCCGACCTGGGTGCAGAACGAGGGCGAGTTGTTGCACGTGCCGTCCTTGCAGAACCCGGAGCAGCACTCGTCGTGGACGCCGCACGTGTTACCCGCGGTCTTGCACTCGGGGTTGAGCGGCGCGCAGGTGCCACCTTCGCAGATGCTCGAGCAGCACTCGCCGTCGCTGTCACACGACTCGTTGTCGGACGTGCACTGGTCACCCGAGCACTTGTAGTCGATGCACGACAGCGAGCAGCAGTCGGGCCCGACCGAGCAGCCGCCGCCGGATTCGACGCACGTCCCGGGCACGCGCGAACACTGGCCGGAGAGCTCGTCGCAGAAACCGGTGCAGCAGGCGTCGGCGCCGTCCGCGCACGCGGTTCCGGTCGCGGTGCAGCTCGGCGCGTCACTGCCCTTGTCGCCACAGGCGACGAGCGCGAGAGCCGCAAGACAGGCGAACAAGAATGGCTTCATGGCAGAGTCTCCCCCTAGTGCTAGTGCGGAACCCGGTTAGCGAGGTCGCACTAATCGACAGCGATTGTCGCG
>DAIRFU010000081.1:0-15285 GCA_036794935.1 Kofleriaceae bacterium
GGTGCAGATCCAGCACCTCGCGGCGCGCGGCAAACACGTCGATCCGGGACAGGCGCTGTGCGACCGGAACCGGCGCCGCGCCCCCGGCCCTTGCGCGCTCGCGCGCGAGCCGCAGGATCTCGCCCTCGGTCGCCGCCTGCGGATAGCCGATGCGCACGTACATGAGAAAGCGGTCGAGCTGGGCTTCCGGCAGCGGGAACGTGCCCTCCTGCTCGATCGGGTTCTGGGTCGCGAGCACGAGGAACGGATCGGGCAGCGGGTGCGTCGAGTCGCCGATCGTGACCTGGCGCTCCTGCATCGCCTCGAGCAGCGCCGACTGCACCTTCGCCGGGGCACGGTTGACCTCATCGGCGAGCACGAGGTTCGCGAACAGCGGGCCGCGCTTCTGCGTGAACTGCCCGGTGTGCATGTTGTAGATGATCGTGCCGGTGATATCGGCGGGCAGCAGATCCGGCGTGAACTGGATCCGCGAGAACGTCGCGTTGAGGGTCTGCGACAGCGTCTTGACCGTCAGCGTCTTCGCGAGCCCCGGCACGCCCTCGATCAGGCAGTGGCCGCCGGTCAGCAGACCGATCAGGACACGCTCGACCATGTCGCGCTGACCGACGACGACCTTGCCGACCTCGCCGAACACGTCGTCGAGAAAGCCGCTCTCGCGCTGGACTTGCTCGGTGAGCGCACCGATGTCGACCGCCGGCGGGGCTGGCGGGGCCGGCGGCGAGGCAACCGGCGCCGGGGCCGGCGCGGCTCCCGGCTCCGCGACCGTGGCCGGTGTCATCCCGCCTGTCGCATCGGACCCCGCGCTCGTACCGGGAAAGGGAGAAGCCGCATCGCGCAACGTATCCATGAGAACCCATCGACGATGTCATGGATTCCCGAGGCATGCACGGACGTTGAATGACAGCAGAATCCCCAGGCAGCGTCGGGCCTTTGTTATGGTCCGCGCATGACCGAGTCGCAGACCCCGCCCGTCGCCCTGGGACCGGTAGACTTCTCGACGCACGTCCTCTCGCTCGCGTCGACCGCGCTGATCGCGCTCGGCAAGATGCCGGCGCCCGACGGCGGTCCGCAGGCCGTCGATCTCGAGACCGCGCGTCACCTGATCGACGTGCTCGGCATGCTCGAGACCAAGACGAAGGGTAACCTCGACGAGGCCGAGCAGAAGCTGCTGCAGAGCCTGATCTACGATCTGCGCGTCGCCTACGTCGACGCCCAGCCGAAGGCGAAGTGATGCGCCTCGCGCTCGCGGCGGCGCTCGTCGCGGCCGCGTGGGGCTGTCGCGAGCACCCCGGGGCGGGCGATCCGGCCCCGGCCGCCACGGCTGCAGAGCCGGCCGCGCCACCGACGCGCATCCTCTACCCGAGCGCGCCGAGCTCGTTCGTCGATCTGATCGCCGGTGCCCGGCACGGGGTCGTCGCGATCCGCGCGGCCGCGCCGGTCACGTCCGGGCCCGCCGCGATGTTTCCGGGTGCCTCCGACGCCACGGCGGACGTCGCGCTCGGCACCGGGTTTCTGATCGAGGCCAAGGGCGTCTTCGTGCTGACCAACGACCACATCGCGTCGGCTTCGCCCGAGCTGAAGGTCGTGCTGCCCGATCGCTCCGAGGTGCCCGCGAAGCTGGTCGGCCGCGACGTCGCGCTCGATCTCGCGCTGCTGTCGATCGATCCCGGCGGCCAGAGTGAATCTGGCCGCCTCCGCTCCGGGTCGCCGCGCCTGACGCCACTACCGCTCGGCGACTCGAACCACGTCGAGGTCGGCGAGTGGCTCGTCGTGCTCGGCAACCCGTTCGGCGACGACGTCACCGCCTCGGTGGGCGTCGTGTCGGCGACCGGCCGCGAGGGTGCCGGCTCGCTGGCCGCCGGCCGCCAGATGGGCTTTCGCACGTTCATCCAGACCGACGCCCGCATCCACCGCGGCAACTCGGGCGGCCCGGTGCTCGACGCGGCCGGCCAGGTGATCGGCGTCGCGGTCGCGACCGGCGATCGGCCGACCGAGATCTCGTTTGCGATCCCGATCCAGCGAGTCCGCGAGGTCGTGGGCGCGCTGCGCGATGTCGGGCAGGTCGCGCGCAGCTGGCTCGGCGCGACCGTGCTGCCGGTGACCGCGGACCTCGCGCGCCAGCTCCAGCTCGCCGAGCCGACGGGCGCGTTGATCACCGGCATCGAGCCCGGCTCGCCGGCGCTGCGTGCGGCGCTGCGCCCCGGCGACGTGATCCTGAAGTGGCGCGGCCGCGAGATCGATCATCGCTCGCTGCCGTGGCTGGTCGCCCAGACGCCACCGGGGACGACCGTGCCCATCGTGATCTGGCGCAATCACGCCGAGCTCCCGATCAGCGTCGTGACCGAGACGATGCGCCAGTAGCCGGCGTCAGTTGAGGCCGTCGTCGGGCGCGAGCGCGAGGAAGCGTGGCAGCACGGTCTTGCGGCCGGCGCCCGGGAACTCGACGATCACCTTGCCGTCGCTCATGGCGATCACGCGGCCGACACCGAGCAGCTGGTGGCTGACCTGATCGCCGGTCCGAAACACGTCCGGTTGCGCGAGATCCTCGTCGACACGGAACACCAGCTCGTCATCGGGCAGCCGCTGGTCGAACTCGTCGGCGCTCGACCGCGGCTTGCGGCGGCGCACCGCGCTCCAGGTGCCGTCCACGATCGCGGGTGCCTTCGGTGGGCGGCCCTGCGCCGAGCCGCGAGGGGGTCCCGCGAGGCAGCCGGGCGGGATGTCGTCGAGGAACCGCGACGGGCCCTGCAGCCGGATCTCGCCCCACACCCGCCGCGTGCGCGCGTGGGTGAGCACGAGCCGGTGCCGCGCGCGGGTGATCGCGACGTAGGCGAGCCGGCGCTCCTCCTCGAGTGCGGCGTCCTCGTTGACGCCCTCGCGCTCGCGGAGCGACGGGAACAGGCCGTCCTCCATGCCCGTCAGGAACACGACCGGCCACTCGAGACCCTTCGCGATATGGATCGTCATCAACACGACCGTGTCGCCGGTCGTGTTCTGATCGGACGGCGCCGACAGCGCGATCCGCTCCAGGAACGCATCGATCGTCTGGGGCTCCTCGCTCTCCTCGTCGAAGTCCGACGCGATGGTGACGAGCTCGGCGAGGTTGTCGAGCCGATCGCGCGACTCGCTGCTCTCGTCGGCCTCGAGCTTCGCGCGCAGGCCGCTGCGATCGACGACCTGGATGATCGTCTCGGCGACCGAGGCCCCCTGCTCGATGACGTCCCGCAGGCCATCGAGCAGCTCGACGAACGCGAGTAGC
Organism: Kofleriaceae bacterium; assembly: GCA_036794935.1. Taxonomy (GTDB): domain Bacteria; phylum Myxococcota_A; class Polyangia; order Haliangiales; family Haliangiaceae; genus JABFXX01. The sequence goes on from DAIRFU010000081.1 coordinate 3,260, forward strand.
TTCTTGCGCGGCCCGGTGCCGAGGCCCGCGACCTCGCCACGTGCGCCCAGCTTCGCCGCATCGAGCAGGCCGCCGACACCCGCGCGCGACGCCGCGCGCAGCCGCTCGACCGTCGCCTCGCCGATGCCGCGCGCCGGCACGTTGACGATGCGCTCGAACGCCGAGTCCGCCGCCGGGTTACCGAGCAGGCGCAGGTACGCGACGACGTCCTTGACCTCCTTGCGCTCGAAGAACGACACCGCGCCCACGACCTTCGCCGGCACGCGCGCGGCGCGCAGGTGCTCCTCGAGCACGCGCGACTGCGCGTTCGTGCGGTAGAGGATCGCGACCTCGTTCGGCGAGTACGGGCCCTCGTCGAGCATGCGCCGGATCGACTGCGCGACGAAGTACGCCTCGCCGCGCTCGTCCCCCGCCTCGTAGCCCTCGATCAGATCGCCGCCGGTGTGATCGGTCCACAGCGACTTCTCGTGACGGTCTCGGTTCTTGCGGATCACGCCGTTGGCGGCATCGAGGATCGTCTGCGTCGAGCGGTAGTTCTGCTCCAGCTTGACGACCGTCGCGTCCGGAAAGTCACGGTCGAAATCGAGCAGGTTGCGCGGCTCCGCGCCGCGCCAGGCATAGATCGATTGGTCGTCGTCGCCGACGACCGTCAAGTTGCGCGTCGCCTCGGCGAACTTGCTGACCAGATCGTACTGGACGCGGTTGGTATCCTGGAACTCGTCGACGAGCACGTGGCGGAACCGGGTGCGCAGCGTCCGCGCGCTCTCCTCGTGCTCGAACAGCGCGAGCGTCTTGAGGATCAGGTCGTTGAAATCGACCGCGTTCTCCTTCGCGAGCTGCGCCTCGTACCTCGGAAAGATTGCCTCGACGACATCGTCGAATGCCCCGGTCTTGACGGTGCGCGGATCGACGCCGCGGTTCTTCGCGCGGTCGAAGCGCGACAGCACGGTGCGGGCACTCACCTGCTCGTCGAAGCTGGTCTCCTTGAGCAGCCGCTCGACCAGCTTCATCTGATCATCGTCGTCGAAGATCACGAAGCTCTTGGTCAGCCCGACCGCGGTCGCGTAGCGGCGCAGGAGCCGCGCGCACGTCGCGTGGAACGTGCCGATCCACATCGCATCGGCGCGCGTGCCGAGCAGCCCCCGCAGCCGGTGGCGCATCTCGCCGGCCGCCTTGTTCGTGAACGTGACCGCCAGGATGCTCCAGGGCTCGGCCCCGGTCTCGACCAGCCGGGCGATGCGGTGGACGAGCACGCGGGTCTTGCCGGTGCCGGCGCCGGCCAGGACCATGAGCGGTCCGTCACCGTGCTCGACCGCCGCGCGCTGCTCGGGGTTGAGTCCTACGCGGTCCACGTCCGTGTGCTTAGCACGCGAGCCTGACGTCGCCGGAGCCTGAAAAACGGAAACGCCCGCCGGCTCTCGAGAGCGGGCGGGCGAGACTCCTCGAAACGAGGAGCCCGATCAGAAGCCTGCCTCAGAAGGTCAGGCGCGCCCCGAGTCGCAGGTACATCGGCGCGTAGCGCACCGTCGTGTTGTGGAAGTTCGGGTTGCGGCCGATCGGCGTCGCCTGCTCGTTGCCGTCCTCGTCGATCGTCTTGACCCAGATCAGGTCCTCGTACGTGCCGCCCGACACCGGGTTCGCGTTCTGCTGGTTGCCGCCGACGCCGCCCGTCGCGATCGAGAACTGCGGCGCATAGACGTCGTCGATGCCCGCGGTGCCCTGGCGGTTGTACACGTTGTACGCGTCGACCAGCAGCTCGAGCTTCATCCCCTTGCCGAGGTTACGGCCGTACCCGAGGTGGATGTCGAGGCCGTGATCGAACTCGCTGCGGCCAAGCTGACCGCGCGGCAGCAGGAACGACTCGCCACCGCCGTACAGGTAGTGCGCGGCGAGCGCGTTCTCCGGCGTACCCGACAGCGCACGGAAGCGGATACCGACGGTGACGTCACCGGCCTTCTTGAGGTCCCAGTTGTAGTAGCCGTCGAGCTTGATGTAGTGCGGCCGATCCTGCGGCAGCGGACCGATGCGGTTCGCGAGCAGCTCGATCAGGTCGTACTGCGACGAGATGTTCGGATCGATCTGGCCGTTGTCGTACGAGATCAGACCCGGGTAGTTACCCATCGCGCGCGAGTACGTGTAGCTGCCCTGGACGTACAGCGCCTTCGAGAACCGGCGCGTCAGCGTGAACTGGAGCGCGTTGTAGTCGCGGCGCGGCTTGTCGAAGATGCGGATGCCCTGGAACAGGCGCATCTGCTTCATCAGCCGGCCCTTGACCGCCGGATCATCGGCGAGGTCGATCTGCTCCTGCAGCTTCGCCTCTTCGTCGGACGACCACTCGCCCGGGTTCGCGATGATGTACGTGTCCGCGCCGTCCGTCGAGACGTCCTCGATGACGCGGCCCATCTTGCGGTTCTGGATCGCGACGCCGACCTTGAGGTCGTCCATGACCTCGTACTCGAAGCCGCCGATGATCTCGTCCATGTACTGCGACTTGATGCCGGGGGCGACCAGCACGCCGGCGGCGCCGATCAGCTGGTTGGTGTCCGGCATCGTCGTCGTGGTGATGCAGTCCGTGCCGTCCTCGCCGCCGATCTTGGGGTCCGCCATCCCGCCGCACGTGCCCGCGCGGAAGATCTGGCGGTAGAACACCTCGCCGCCGAACGAGCGGTCGTTGATGTCCATCGGGATCGACTCGTAGAACCGGCCCCAGTGCGCGTAGATCTTCGAGCGGCCTTCCTTCGTCCAGTCGTAGAGCAGGCCGATGCGCGGCGACCAGTTACCGGTCAGCGACATCGCGTTCTTGCCGAGCTTCTGCTCGGTGAGCGGGTCGACCGTGTCCTGGAGGAACTCGGCGTAGCGCAGGCGCTGCTCCTCGTAGCGAAGGCCCGCGTTGAGGGTCAGGTTCGGCCGGATCTGCCACGAGTCGCGCAGGTAAGCCGACCAGTTGATCGTGTTGCCCTCGATCTGCGTGCCCGGCGAGCCCGGCGTGCCGCCGAGGTAGTCGCACATGATCGCGTCGCTCATGCCGCCACCGGGCATGCCGCCGCCACCACCACAGGTGTTGTCGAAGCGCGGATCGGTCGAGTCCGGCGGCGCGAGCTGCACCCAGCGGTGCACGTAGATCGTCTGCGGACCGACGAAGTTGTAGATGTACGCGCCGCCCGAGAACAGGCGCGCGGTGCTCGACAGGTTGTTCTCGACGTCGATACCGGCCTTGATCTCGTGGCTACCGCCGGCCTTGAGGCGCTGGGTCACCGAGAGCTTCGCGGCGCGGCGCTGCTGGACGTCGCGGTAGATGTTGCCCGGGCCACCGATCACGTAGCTCGCCGTGTCCATCGGGCAGTTCGTGATCAGCGGGTACGGATCGGCGCTGCCCGGCGGGCCGTTGCGGCAGCCGTCGTTCGTCGCCTGGGTCTCGTTGAAACCGGGGCCCCACACGCCGAGATCGCCGTTGAGCAGGATCTGGTACGGGTCGTTCTGGACCGACGGATCGAGCGAGTTGCTGTCCAGCGTCTCGCGGTGCCAGCCGACGACCGCCTCGATCTCGGTCTTGTTGTCGTTCAGCTTCGAGGTCCACTTCGCCGACAGATCGCTCGCCATGCCGGTGCGGTCGCTACCCTGTCCCGCGGGGCCGTCCAGGCGCGGATAGCGGCCTGACGCCGGCTGCGCCTGCAGGGCGATCTGGCCCTGGTGCTCCGGGGTCGCCGCGTAGTTGATCTTCGCGAGCGTGTTGTAGACCTGACTCGACTGGCTGCGCAGCTCGCTGTCGAGGTTGTCGGTGATGTAGAAGCCGGTCTTCGGGTCGATGTCCGGATCGCCGTCGCCGTACATCGCCTGGCACGCCGAGAGCTCGCCGCTGTCCATCAGGATGCGGCAGTCGGTCTGGCGCTTCGTCGTGCGCGTGTAATCGAGCTGCGTGAACTGCGGCGCGAACCCGACGTAGAACCAGAGCTTGTCCTTGATGATCGGACCGCCGAGCTCGAAGCCGAAGTCGGCCTGGTACGCGAGGTCGCCGGTGAGGTCGAGCGAGGACGCGTTGGTCGGCGTGGTCTCCGACGCGGCGGTCAGGATGCCCGGGCGCCAGTACCCGAACACCGAGCCCTTGAACTCGTTCGAGCCGCTCTTGGTGACGACGTTGACGACGCCGCCGGTCGCCCGGCCGTACTCGGCGTTGTAGCCGCCGGTGATGACCTCGATCTCCTCGATGAAGTCGTTGATGACCGGCGAGCCGACCGTGCCGAACGACAGGCCGGTCGTGTTGACACCGTCGACGAAGTACTGGTTCTCCAGCGACGAGCTGCCCGAGAACGACACGCCGACGCCGTCGCCGGACGAACCGGCCGCGGCACCGAGGGCATCCTCGAACGTGCGGCCCGGCACGGGGATGTTCTTGAGGTAGTTCTTGTCGATCGTGATGCCCTGACTCGTCGACGTCGGATCGATCGTCGGTGCGGTGTCCTGGATCTTGATCGTCTCGCCGCCGGCCGCGGCCATGTTCAGCTTCTGGTACACCGGCGTCGTCTTGTCGATGCCGACGCGGATGCCGCTGCGCTCGACGGTGATGTCGGCGTAATAGAACGTGACCAGGTAGTCACCGGGCGGCAGCGCGCCGACCTGATACGAGCCGTTCTCGTCCGTGATCGCGGTCTGCGTCTGCGATAGCGCGGGCGAGGTGACGATCACGGTGACGCCGGCGAGCTTCTCGCCCGTCTGACCATCCGTGACGACGCCCTGGATGGCGCCGGACGTGCCGGACTGCGCGAGCGCGACCGACGGCGACAGGAGATGCTGACCGACGAAGAGGCCTGCCGAGCCCAGCGTCGCCGCGATGAGAAGATTGCGAGGCTTCATGGGATTTCCTCAGGGCGCCGTGGTGAAGGAGATGGAGATCGGACCGGGGACCGGCTGGTCATAGAGGTCCGAGACGCCGGTACCGAACGTCAGCGTGTACGCCTGGTTCGCCGCGAGGCCGGCCCCGTCCCAGGCGATGCGCATCGTGTTCGGGAACGGCTGGGTCACCGTGAAGGCCGTGAAGGCGGTGGCACCCTCGGTCATCGTGACCGCGGTCAGCGCGGTCGCGGAGAGCGGCGCGGTGAACGTGAAGTCGACCGAACCGGTGGTCGGGACGCCGGTGTCACCGTCGGTGATGCCGGGGCTCTTGATGCCGAGCACCTCGATCTTGAACGAGAAGGCCGAGACATCGCCCGGCGTGCAGGTCTTCGTGATGTCGCCGTCCGGCGGCGCGCACACCTCGTTACCCTGCTTGTCGACGACGCTCGACGCGAAGACGAGCGAGCACGTCGTGTTCGTGGGCATGAACTGCGGCGTGCCCATCGGCGCGCCGGGCTTGACAGCGGGCTGCAGCACGACCGCCGGGCCGAGCGCATCGAAGCCGCCCATCGCGGGCACCTGCTGATCACCCGACGGCGTCCAGTAGCTGAGGAACGGATCGATCGGCACGTCGATCGGCCCGCCGACGCCGTCGCAACGGATGCCGACCGCGCCCTCGATCATGCGGCGTTGATCCGCCGCGCCGTCCTGGTTGACGTCGAGCACGCCGACCGGCTCGCCCTTCGCGACGTCGCCGCAGCCGGTGTCGAGCTGGCAGATGCACATCACGTGGTCGCCCTTGCAGGACCCCGGCAACACGTCCTTGGGCACCGCGCACTTCGCGACGTCATCCGGCGTGGCACCGAGCGGCACGCGATCGTACGAGTCCTCGTCGACCTGGCCGCGGCAGTTGAGCTCCTCGAGGTTGTTGCCGACCAGCAGCTCGTCGACGATCACGCGGAGCTTGTTATCGATCGCCTTGGCCGACGTCACCGGGTGCGCCTGATCCGGCGAGGTGACATCCGGGTGCGTACCGAACGCGAACACCGGATCGAGCCGCTCGTTCAGGTTGCCCGACGCATCCAGGTACATCTCTTTCATGCGCACCTGATGAACCATCGGCGGTCCTTCGGGGGTCAGGTTCGTCGCGCTATCGAGATCGGTGCACGCAGCACCTGCAAACAACGCAACCAGGCATGCAATTACAAGTCGACTCGAAGACATAGACTCACGGCCCCTTCATCGCGGGTGCACAGATGGCAAAAGTCGCCCGCTTGTAACGAACGAGGACAACAGGTGTCAAGGACGTTCAGGCCTTGTATCACCGCCGGATCCCTCGCTGAACCGGACTTCTGATCACCGGGCGTGACAGCAAAAATGAAGTCGCCACATCGAGACCGCACCCGGTGTCGCACCCCTCGCGGCGGATCAGAGAATCCTGGATCGACGCGCGCGCGGGGGACCATGGCCCATCGCTATCACCCAGGGCGCCGGCGGCTCCATCGCGTCCCGATCAACGCGCATGGCACCCCGCGACCGGGGCAGCCGTCGCTGTCGCAGGCCCTGCTGCGGCCCCGGCGCCCCCGCCGCGGAAGTACCGAAAACGAAACACCGCAGCGCGGGATTCCCGGCTGCGGTGCCCTCGGACCGTGACGAGCGCTACTGCGGCTGCGTCTCTTCCTTCACCTTGAGCGCGACCTTGATCTCGTCGTGGTTGATGTCCGAGGCCAGGCTGCGGATGGTGTCCATCGTACCCACGACGTCCGACCACGGCACCTGCTCCTCGAACTCCACGAACACGACCTTCTCCTGATTGGCCTGCATGGCCTCGAGCTTGGGACGGAGCGTCGAGGCGATGTCGATGGCCTTGATCGGCGTGTCGTTCTCCGAGCTGCCGTCGTTGAACGCGATCGACAGGTCGTTCTTGACCTTGATGGTCAGCTGGCTCGCGTTCGGATCCGGCATCTCGTTCATGTCGTCGAGCTTACGCGGCACCTGCAGCGTCTCCATCTTCATCATGATCGGCATGACCACGAGGAAGATGATGAGCAGCACGAGCAAGACATCGATCAGCGGCGTGACGTTGATTTCGCTCTGGACGGCCTTCTTGTCGCCCGAGCTGGATGACATTCCCATGGCTAATCGCCCCCCTTGGAGTCCTTGGCGATCGCCAGATCGATCTGCTGAAGCTGGAGCTCCTGGTTGAGGTACATCAGCACGGGCAACACCTTGCCGTAGCCGACCTTGCTATCGGCCTTGATGTAGATGCGGCCGACGCCGTCGGGGTTCTTGGGCGCCGCCCACGCCGCCTGGATCTGGTCGGCCATCTCCTTGAGCGTGGACGGGTTGATCGGCCCGAGCCGGTTCTTCTCGACGAAGAGGTTGCCCTCGAGGTCGACCGTGACCACCGGTTGCATCTTGTCCTTCTCTTGCGAGTAGTTCGATGCGCTTGGCAGCTGGACGTCGTGGCCGCGCCCCATGATCAGCGTCATCAGCATGAAGATGATGAGCAGCACGAGCATGACGTCGACCAGCGGCGTCACGTTGATGTCGTTGCGGACCGAATCGACGTGCGCCTTCTTGTTGCCGGACAGACGCCAGCGCCGGTGGGGATGCCCACCGGTGGTCGTCTTCTTTGCAGGCGCGGACGCCACGAGCTAGCTCCGGCCCTCGCGCAGCACGTAGTCGATGAACTCGCTCGAGACGTCGTTCATATCGATCACGAACTGCTCGACGCGCGCCGTGAAGAAGTTGAACGACATGGCCGCGATGATCGCGACGCCGAGGCCGAGTGCGGTGGAGACGAGTGCTTCGGAGATCTTCGGGCCGATCTCGTTGATCGTCACGGTACCGCCCTTGAGCAGCTGGAAGGTACCGAGGATGCCGACGACCGTGCCGAGCAGACCGATGAACGGCGTCGCCGACGCCGTCGTGCCGAGGAACGCGAGGCCGCGGCGCAGGTTGCTCGTCTCGCGCTCCTTCACGCGCTCGAGCGCGCGGTTGACGGAGTCGACGAGATCGAAGTCACCGACGTCCGCCGGGCCCTGCGTCGTCAGCGCCTCGCGGCCCTGCAGCAGAGCGGCGAGGCCGGACTCCATGACCTTGGCGACCGGGCTCTTGTTCGCGCCGCGCGCGGCGTTGAGCGCCTCGTTCACCTTGTGCTGGCGCAGGTACTCGCCGAGCGCCTGCACGTAGCGGATGCTCTGATCGCTCGCCGCGCGGAACGTCAGTAGCCGCTCGGTGATGATGTAGAACATGAACACCGACATGAGCAACATCAGCACCGTGATGAGCTTCACCACGATGCTCATGTGTTCCCACAGCTCTACAAGGTCGAGTCCCATAGCACTTGTCCTATCTGGTTGATTACTTCTGCGTGTAGATGAACGTGACGGCGGTGCACACGGGCACGGCCTTGCCGTTGACCAGGTACGGCTTGTAGCGCCACTCGGTGCGCATCTTGGTCAGGATCTTGTTGTCGTAGCTGCTGAAGCCCGTCGACTTCAGCATCTTGACCGAGCTCACCGCGCCACCGCTGGTCAGGCAGAGCTTGAACGAGCCGATGAGGCGCGTCTTGCCCGAGCGCTGGATCTCGGTCTTCGTGACGTCGTTCGGCACGATCATCTTCTCGCCCGCGATGCGCGAGCCCTCGAGCAGCGTCGGCGGCACGTTCTGCGGCGGCGCAGGTGGGGGCGGCGGAGGCGGCGGAGGCGGCGCACCGAGCACGCCGTTGAGATCGCCATCGACGACACCGCCGACGACACCACCCTCCTCGCCACCCTCGACGCCGTTCGGATCACCGGACTCCTCGACGACGGTCTCCTGCTTCTCGATCTTGACCGGCTGGACGATGTCCTTGACCTTGATCTTCTTCGGCGTGATCTGGACCTGGTGCGGCTTCGCGCCACCGGGCGGCGGCGGAGGCGGCGGCGGAGGCGGCGGCGCCACGGCCAGATCGATGGTCGTCTTGGGGCGCTCGAGCATCTCGAGGTCCCAGATCGTCTTGATCCACATCGTGACGAACAGCCCGATGTGGAAGATGATCACGCCCGTCAGCAGGGGCGCGGCCCAGGGCGGCAACTTGCGGTGCTTCGAAGCGGCGTAGTTCGCGAACATCGGCAGCTACTCTCCTTCTGGGCGAATCAGCCGCCGGTCTGAGCCGGGCTAGGTGTCGTGGGGGCCGCGCTGCCGGCGGGAGCCGCCGGAGCCGGGGTTTCGGGCAGACCCTGGGCCTTCTTCGCCTCCTTGCTGATAACGCGCGAGACGATCTGAAGATCTTGCGCACTTGCGCGATCGAGGCCAGCGGCCCAGGAGGCGCCCTGCGCCAGGGAGCGGAAGTTGAAGATCGAGCCCATCAGGCCGAACAGCTTGGGATTCTTGGGCTGGATCTCGCCGGCCTTCTGCAGCGCGCCGATGCCGAGGTCCGCGAGCTCGACGCTCTCGGCCGTGGTCAGCGTCTTCGAGTTGAGCTTCGACCAGGCGACGTTGCCGATGAACTGGTAGGCCGCCACCTTCGCCGACTCCTCGCTCGAGCCCTCGGCGACCTTCGTGTACCACTCGATCGACTTGCGCCAGTCGCCGGCCTTGAGGTTGATGCCGGCCAGGCTGCCCATGATCTCGGTATCGTTTGGCTTGTCCTTCAGGAGGTTCTGCCAGTAGTCGAGCGCCTTCTTGTACTGGTTCGAGTCGATCCACACCTGCGTCATGAGGCCCCGCGTCTCGGCATCCTTGGGGTGCGACTCGAGCCACACGCCGAAGTGCTGCGCGGTGATATCGGCGATCGCGTTGTTGCTGACCGCACACAGCTCCGTCTGCTGGCACGTGTAGCTCGACGCGCAGACGTTCTTGGCATCGCACTCGTCGAACCGGCGGTCGCCCGGCTTCACGCAGACCTGCTTGGTGACGAACTTCACCTGCGGGATCTGGTCGCACACGAACTCGCCCTTCTGGCCGAGCAGGAGGTCCTGATCCTTGTCCATGCCCGGCTTGAAGATCTTCGAGTACGCGAGCGCGACGTTGTAATGAATGATGGGGTCGTCGACTTCCTTGAGGGCCTTCTCGTACTGAGCGGCCGCGTCGACGAACTTCATCTCGCGGAAGTAGCGATTGCCGCGCTTGTTACGGTTGCGGCCATCGAGCTGTTCGCACCCCAGAATCGACAGGACGGCCACGGTCACGGCGACCAGACCGAGTAGACGCATTGCGCGGCCGGACGTCCGACTCATGAGGCGCGCGACTATACATACGGGGGGTGGGGTCATCAACCGATCTCGAAGCCGGGTCTACCACGCGTGTAGTACGCATTGGCGAGCGCGCCAGGTGACATGTGTTGACGCACTGCTCGTCGCTTTTCGCAGCCGGCGTCGCAACGTGCATGAATGGTCACGGAATCGCGAACGAGATGTTGATCGAATAGCTGTCGAGATCCGCTTGATCGGCGGCTGCCGCGTCGAGCCCGATGGATCGTGACTCGATGCATCGTTTCGTTGGTTCGACCGCTGCGCCCGTCACGTTGCGAAGGTGCACGAGCGACTTGGTCACCGTGGCCTGGTGATCCTTGATCGCGATGATGAGCTGTCCCTCGAGGCGCGGCCGGTCGCCGCGCGCGTCCTGCGGCAGGCTCTCGACACAATCCATCATCACCTGCTTGACCTGCTGCGCGATCGCGTGGGTCAGCGTCGAGGGGATCTTCGGGCCCTCGGCAGGGTGCACGTTCGGCGGGATGTCGAGCGGGACGTTGTCGCCGCTGCGGTGGTCGCGGACGCGGATATCACCGACCACGTAGTCGCGCGGGTGCTCGCCCGGCGCAGCCTCGGGCAGCTCGGGACGATCGCCGCGCGGCACCGAGGTCACCGTCGGCTGTCCGCTCGGCGGCGCGACCGCGACGGACGGCCCGGTGCCGGCAGGCTCGGTCGCGGGCGCCCGGGCCGCCGCACTATCACCATCGCTCGCGACGAACAGCCACAAGCCGACGACCAGCGCGACCACGACGAGGCCGCCGATCACGAGCAGGTTGCGCATGGCTAGGTGGTAGCACGGCGCCGGCGCTAGCAGGCGGGACGCAACACTTCGACATCGCCGGACCGGACGCGATGAACCTTGCCGGTCTCGTCCCGCAACAGCAGCGCGCCGTCCGCATCCAGGCCGGTCACCGCGCCGGTCAGCCGGGCGCCGTCGACGGTCGCCCGCGCGGTGAGGCCGACCGCCATGCGCTGCTGCCAGGCTGGAATGATCGCCTCGATGCCGCTGGAGACGTAGCGATCGATCCAGCGCTCGAGCTGCGCGAGCAGACGCTCGACGAATGCCACCCGATCGATGATCGTGCCCGCCGCCTCGGCGAGCGTGATCGCGGACTCGGCGACCGCGTCGGGCAGCTGGCCGTCGACGTTGACACCGATGCCGACGATGACCGCGTCGAGCCGGTTGCCCTGGCTCTGCGCCTCGACGAGCACGCCGGCGAGCTTGCGCGCACGGCTGCCATCGCCGCAGGGCACGAGCAGATCGTTTGGCCACTTCAGCACGGCAGGTGCGCCGAGCGTCCGCACCGCGTCGCATAGCCCGACGCCGATCGCGAGCGTCATCGGTGGCACGTCGACGACCGACATCGGCGGCCGGATCACCGCGCTCAGGTAGAGGCCGCCCGGCGGCGACTCCCAGCTGTGGCCGTCTCGCCCTCGCCCGCTCTGCTGGCGCTCGGCGATCACGATCGTGCCGTGCCTCGCGCCCGCGCGCGCGAGCCGCGCCGCCTCGTCGTTCGTCGAGCCGCACGTCGCGAGCTCGATGCGCTGGCAGCCGAGCCAGCGCGCCTTCAGGTGCAGTCCTTCGAAGGTCACGCGCGCACGTCCAGGCCGATGTCGACGGCCGGTGCCGAGTGCGTCAGCGCGCCGACCGAGATCAGATCGGCGCCGGCGCGCGCGTAGTCGGCGATCGTGGCGAGCGTGATCCCGCCGGACACCTCGACGAGGACGCCGCGGCCGTGCGCGCGCGCCGCCGCGACCTCGACCTGCGCGGGCGACATGTTGTCGAGCAGCACGATCTCGGCGCCCGCGGCGAGCGCCTCGTCGAGCTCGCCGAGGTTCGTCACCTCGACCTCGACGCGCAGCGGATGTGGGGCCTTCGCCTTCGCCGCCTCGACGGCGGCACGCACCGAGCCGCACGCCGCGATGTGGTTGTCCTTGATGAGGATGCCCGAGCCG
>DAIRFU010000594.1:0-4470 GCA_036794935.1 Kofleriaceae bacterium
TCGTTTTCCTGGTGGAGCCGTGGGGGATCGAACCCCAGACCTCTAGAGTGCGATTTTGGATGGGCCGCCGCGAAATATCGCGACCTTACCTCGTCGCGACGTTCCCGCGACGCGATTCTCCGTCGAGGATTTCAGGGAACGTTTGCGACGGAGCTGGACGCACGCACGACGGCATCTTGAGTAGTTCGGCGTTGCTCTTCGATGCGCTTTTCCGTCTGCAGACTCAGCCCGCAGCCGCGGCAGCGCGCGCAATGTTGGCAACGCTGCCGGCCTCGCAACGTGTGCAACCTGTGCAACATGGCAGGTTGAGCGCGAGCGCCTCGGCTGCGGCATTTCTCAGGACGGGCCTGCGTCTCTCTCGCCGGCAGCAACGACGAGTAGGGCCATCGCTGCCTGAAGGAGCCGGCCACCGGCGAGCGGCAGGTTTGCACCCCGCAGCGCGTACTCTCGGACTTCGTTGATGCGGAAGGCAATAGAGCCGACCTGGATGTATGCATCGCGCTGGCGGACGACATCGGTACCGACGATCAGGAAGTGCTCCAAGTCAGGAGGCGAAGGCGTCACCCAGGAGTCTTCCTCTCCAGGTGCAATGAAGCGCATGCGGACCGATCCAAGGTCAACGATGTCGCCGCTTTTCAGTTCGACTCCGATGCTGCGCTCTCCGTTCACACGGAGTCCGTTGCTCGCGTGCAAATCAGTGATGGTGTAGCGGCCGGTGCTGGTGTCGCGGGCCACCTTAGCGTGGTCGCGGCTGATCGACCGGTGGTCGATGATGATGTCGTTGTCACTTGTCCTTCCGACAAGCATTGCTGGCTTCGTCAGCTCGTAGACGCATCCCGCAAGCTCGTCGTCCGGCCGAATCTCTGCATCTGGCGTCGACGAGATGACAACGAGCCGACCGTAACTGGTTGAACGACTCGCGCGGTCGGGCACGTTGGCGTTCGGAGTTGGTTTCTCCGCGCCGCCGTTTTCACGTGTCCAAGGTGCAGAGTCGGCAACGATGCGCTCTGCTGCCTCCGCACCGTCGGCGATGTAAAGGGCGACTTCGAGGTCGCCGCACACGAGAATTACGTCGCGGCGACGATCACTTACTGCGCCTGGCGCATCGGGATCGTCGTGCGCCGCGTCGCGCTCGTCGATTTCACCGAGAAGCTCCGTGCGATCCAACAGTCGCAAGTCGATCCGAATGACGGGGTTGCCCGGTGGAGCGATGACGAGCCAAGGTCCGACGACTCCCACTCCGCTCTTCGGAAGAAGCTTCTCTCGACGTAGGAAGTCCATAGCTGGCGTGAGCTTGAGTCTAGCGTAACTGGCGAGTATGCCCGGAGTACCCGCGCGAGGAGTCACCTACCGGTTTACCGCCCAGAATGGACCGTAGTGTTCGTGGTCGAACGCCATCGTCCACTCCATCGACGGAGGCGCAACGACGAGATCGATCCCGCGATCGAGTCGCTCAGGTGGTTTGCCGGTGCAGGTGAAACCGAACGTCTTGTGGATGTACGCGCTGAGCACCAAGAACGGGCCGGGCTCCACACGGCGGTAGGCAGCCCACGCGCCGTCCCCGTGTTTGTGAACGTGTCTCCCTCGGTAGAACACGTGCCAGTCGTACGTGTCGTCCACCCACTTGCCCGTTTCGGCGTGCAGTTGGCCAGCGTAGACACTGCGCCATCGTTGCTGCCACTCCCAAACCTCCTTATCGGGCAGCGCGACTGGATCACACTGCGCGGCGACAAGCACGTTCTTGATCTTGTCGGCGTAGCCCATGAGCGTTCTGACTCTAGCGCGCGGTGCGGTCGGAGTGCGGGGACTCGAATCACAAGTAGGGCCCTGACGCGTCAGGCGTTCGCCGCTCACCTCGTCGGAGTGTCGCGGAACGGCTCGGCGATCAACTGGAGCTCGTCTTGGTAGATGACGTAGCCCACGCGCACCTCGGCCGTCACGTGGCCGCACTTCGTAATGCACGCAGCGAGGTCCGTCATTGCAGCGAGGTGATCGACAGCGCTCGTCCGCAGCCACGAGATGCCGCGAGTCTCGCGCCGGTACCACCCTTTGGACTTCGTCCGGTTGAACCGATCTGGGACCGCCAGGTTCTTCTCGAACCATTCGATCCAGTGCTTTAGCTCCCCGCGCAACTCGTGGCTCACGCTGTCCTGCCGCAGCAGCTCGTACGCAGCACCGATCACGCCAATCGGTGCCTGCGACTCACGGTGTATCCAAGCGGGAACCACGAAGCGGACAAATTCCACGGGCATCGGCGAGGTTCACTTGAGGCAAAGCGTCGGAGGGCCGACCTCAGGGAACAGGAGCGCGATCGCCGAGGAGTCGGCCACGAAGATCGAGCCGAACTGGCCCGATGAGAGGACAGCGGCACCCGTCACCGTCACGTGACGTGCTCCGCGATCGTCGATCATCACCCCTCGCAGATCGCCGAACCGCTCGTACAGGTGTTGAGGGAACCCCGTGTTGCCGTCGAGCTCTGATTGCAGCGACGGATCGATCCACTTGTATGCACTCTGAATCGTCTCGATTCGACGTTCCTGGCTGCGATGCAGCAGGCCCGCCTGCACGCGCTCGCGTTTTTCTTTCGTGACGAAGATCTCGAGGAAGCGCTTCACCGCGACGAGCGCAGCGTCATCGCTCGCCGGTCGCTCGTCGATCGCGAATCCGCTCCGTTGAAACTTGTCGGGTTCTCCATGCCGGCGCTTACCCACGCTCGGTATGGTAGCCGCTCGGAATCCCCAGCGTTTGAGATCGCCTGGCACCCGGCTTCCTCTCGGAGAATTGGCCATTAATTTGAGCACGTCAGATAGGTGCTATACGTTCGTTCAGGGACGATGTCTGACGGCAGTGCGATCGAATGGACCGATGCGACTTGGAACCCCGTGCGTGGGTGCACCAAGGTCTCGCCCGGCTGCAAGCACTGCTACGCGGAGACGTTCTCGGAGCGCTTCCGTGGTGTGCCGGGCCATCCGTTCGAGCACGGTTTCGATCTGCGCCTAGTTCCCGAGGCTCTGGAGTTGCCGCTCAAGTGGCGAGCAGCGCGACGCGTGTTCGTGAACAGCATGTCCGATCTCTTTCACGAAGACGTTCCGGTCGCGTACATCAAGCGGGTGTTCGGTGTGATGCGCCGCGCATCGCATCATCAGTTCCAAGTGCTGACCAAACGCGCCGAGCGCATGGCGAAGATCGCATCGCAGATCGAACTGACACCGAACATCTGGATGGGCGTGAGCGTCGAGAATCAAAAGTACGCGAAGCGCATCGCCTCGCTACAGAACGTCGACGCGACCGTGCGGTTCCTGAGCATCGAGCCGCTCCTCGGTCCGATTCCAGACCTGAATTTCACCGGGATCCACTGGGTCATCGTCGGGGGAGAGAGCGGGCATGGCGCTAGACCGATGGATCCCGAATGGGTTCGCTCGATCCGCGACCAGTGTCAGACGGCGAACGTACGATTCTTCTTCAAGCAATGGGGTGGCGTGAGGAAGAAGACGACCGGCCGGAAACTCGATGGCCGCACGTGGGACGAGATGCCCGTGCAGCTTCAGCCTCGACACGCAGCGTTCGCGATCGTCAGCGGATAGATGCGAGGCGCCCGTGAGTGCGCCGCGAACGAAGCTGTGGCCGATCGAGCCGCACACGCGTGCGAAGCACGAGATCCTGCGCCGGTATCTCGAAGCGTGGACCCCGATCTTGGCGAGCCGTCATCGCGTGATCCTGTACGTCGATGGGTTCGCCGGACCCGGTGCCTACGCTGGCGGCGAGGAGGGATCACCGATCATCGCGTTGAATGCAGCGCTGCAACACCGAGCGCTGATCCCGCAGGAAACGCAGCTCCGGTTCCTCTTTATCGAGCAAGACGAGGACCGCGCTGCTCACCTGGCCACCTTGGTTAAGGAGCTGGAGCTTCCCAAGAACTTCAACGTCAAGATCGAGAGCGGCGGGTTCGAGGCCAAGTTCCGCGAGGTGATCCTCGACAAGTACACCGAGCGCCGAGCGCCGCTGCCACCGACGTTCGCGTTCATCGACCCGTTCGGCTTCAGCCAGACGCCGTTCGAGCTCGTGAAAACGATCCTGTCGTATCCGCGCTGCGAGGTGCTGATCAACTTCATGTACGAGGAGGTCAACCGCTTCCTCCGGCACGAGGATCACCCGGCTACGTTCGATCGGCTGTTCGGCACTCAGACGTGGCGCGAGGCACCGACATCCGGCGTGTCAGCGCGACGAGGTTTCCTGCACGACCTCTATGTCGAACAACTTCGAGCCGACGCGAATGCACGCTACGTGCGGTCGTTCGAGATGAGAAACGACAACGACGTGACCGACTACTTCTTGTTCTTCGCGACGAACAACAAGGTCGGGATCAAGAAGATGAAGGAGGCCATGTGGGGCGTCGACCAGACCGGCGAGTTCCGGTTCTCGGATGCGACGAACCAGGCCCAGATGTTGTTATTCGGCGAGCCGAACTTT
>DAIRFU010000595.1:0-472 GCA_036794935.1 Kofleriaceae bacterium
CGCCCTGGAGCAGCCCGTCCACGAGCGTGTCGACCGCGGGGGCGAAGACGGAACCCAACTCCTTGGCAGAGTCGAACGCGGCTTGCTGAGCTTCGATCTCCTTGTGCCAGGCGGCGGTGAGCGCATCTACGCGGCTTTTCTCCGAGTCGGCCTGTCCTTTGGCTTGCTCCTTCGCGAGATCTTCGAACTGCTTCTTGAAGTCGCTTAGAATGCCGACAAGCTGACCTGCGTCCTCCTTCGCGCCGCCGCCTGCGCGTCCGATCTGGTCGAAAGTGACGCCGAGTCTTGCGCGATCGAGATCGAAGGTCGCATCGGCGAGATCTCGCGTCGCCTTCGCCGTCTTGTGGACCTTCTCGGCGATTTCTGGCTTGACGAACCACGGATCCGCAGCCTTGACGAGCGCGAAAAAACCATCGCTCATGAGCGCGTCAGCGAGTCCACCGACCGCGCCGGTCATCTTGCCGACCACGCC
>DAIRFU010000595.1:482-4468 GCA_036794935.1 Kofleriaceae bacterium
GGCCCGGAACGCGTCGGCCGCGGCGTCACCGAGCGTCAACCGGAGGTTCATCTCGGTCTGCTCGAGGTGCCACTTCTTCACCGCGTCGGCACCCTGCATGATCGCAAGCATCAGCTGGTAGTTGCGACGCGCGTATTGGTCCGTGATCTTGTCGGCGCGCTCGAGTTTGTCGGTCCAAGATTCCGGCAGCAGATCGAAAAGCGCCTGAAAGCCCTCGAGCCCGCCAGCGTCGAGCGCGAGCGACGAGAGCGAGTCGTTGAGCCTCATGATCGGGTCCACGACGCCCATCACGATCGTGCCAAGCGTCTTCATGCCCTCGGCGAGGCGCTGGGATGCTCCGAGCGACTTGTCGAGCTCGCCAACAGTCACGGTCAGGTTGTTCTTGAACACCGTCATGTTCTGCGAAAGCGTCGGAACGGTGTTCCCGAAGTCCTTGTCGATCGACGAGCCCGCTTTGGCAAACGAGTCGACGATCACGTCTGCCGTGATCTTTCCCTGCTCGCCCATCTTTCGTAGCTCGCCGCGCGTGACGCCGAGACCCTTCGCGATCACGTCAGAGACTGCAGGCAACTGTTCCATCACGGATCGCAGCTCGTCGCCGCGCAGCGCGCCGCTCGCGAGGCCCTGCGAGAGCTGGATCATACCGGCTGACGCCTCAGCACTGGTCGCCCCGCTCAGCGTGATCGCCTTGTTCAGCGATTCGGTCAACCGCATCGCCTGCGCGCTCGATAGCCCCATGTCTTTGGTGGCGAGCGAGATCCGGACGAAACCTTCGGTCGTCGAGTTGATGTCTTGCCGCGTGCGGTTCGCGACGCCCTGGAGTTGGCCGAATAGGTCATTGACCTTTTGCAGATCGCCGCCGGCAAGGAAGCGCAGCCGATTCTGTAGGTTCTGGAACGTGTCGACGAGCTGGCCGACCTCGTGCGCACCGAAGCCGACACCAGCCACCGCTGCGGCACCTCGCAGACCACCGATGACGCCGCCGCCGGTCGCATGCTTTGGGGCGCCGTCGATATCGTGATTTAGCTGCCGGACCTGCGCAGCGTATTGCTGCGTCGAAATCTTGTTGCGATCGAGCAGCGAATCGAGCGCCTGGAGGTCCTTGGCATAGCGCTGCGCGGGCGCGTGGATCCGGTCGAACACCTCTTGCTCGTGGCGCATCGCCTCGGCGACGCGCCCCATGCTCTGAGCGAGCGGACTCGCCTGCGCCGTCAACCTCTCATGCACCTCGTGCGTCCGCTGCGCTGCCTGCCGTTCGCGCTGCATCGCCTCGGCGACGCGGGCGAACCCTTGCGCGAGTGGCTGCGCCTGCCGCGTCAGCCGATCGTGGACCTGATGCGTCCGCTCCAGCGCCGCACGCTCCTGCTCCAGCGCCTCGCGTAGCTTGCCGAACGAGGACGACAGCCCGAGCATCGCCTTGCCGGCAGCGATGCCGCGATCCTCGGTCTTATGGAGCGCGTCCTCGACGGCGTTCGCCTTGGAGAGCGAGTCGCCCGGGTCGATCTTCAGTGGGATGTCGAAGCTCATGTGGCCTTGCTCCTCAGCTCGCTATAGATCTGCTCGGTGCGCTCGACGTCGAGGATATGAATCACCGCCGCCAGCACGCGGAGCTCGTCGTGCCCGAGTCCCTCTGAACGTCCCCACTCGACGATCGCCGTCCACGGAATCTCGGCGCGCGTGCTGACCACGACGCCCTGCGCGATCGTGTGCTGCTCCGAGGGGCGGCACGAGTGGAGCGTGTGCCAGCAAGCGAGGCAGATCCGATCGACCGTCTGGAGTGGCGGCTCGGCATCGAGTAACCGCCGCTCGCTCGCGTGCACCTTGCCGTCCTTGCGCTTCGCGATCTGTCGCTCTACCGGCGCGGCCTTGCGTTTCCACGCCAGCCACGCCGCTAGCCTTCCCCCACCTTGCTCGCCTCGACGAGCGGCGCGCGGAAGTTGAGCGGGTTCTGTGCCCAGAACAGGTACGCGGTGATCTCCTCGCGATAGCCCGCGTCGTCGGCCTCGCGTAGGAATCGCAGCGCTGCATCTGGCGTGCACTCGGCAGGCTTGCCGCCCTCGGTGACGCCCTCCCATGACGCGACACAGCACCGCGCAATCGTCTCCAGGGTTTGCGCGCGCGTCGCCTGCCCCTCGTCGAACTTGTCCTCTGCCTTCGGACGCTCGGGACGATCACGAAACGCGAAGTTGTAGACCTCGCGCGTGTCCAACGTCGCCAGTCGCGTGTGCAGCGTGATCTTCACGTCGCCGAGCCGTAGCGGATAGGGCTGCGTGTCGTGGCGGCGCAGCTTCGGGATATCAAAAGGCATGCCCCTACGGTCGCCGCCGAGGCGCGATCGGGTCGATTACTGCCGAGGCTACGACGCCGAGGGCAGATACCCGAACACACCGATTGCACAGCCGATGCCGTCGGCACGATTCGGGAACGCCACGAGGGTCATGTCGAGCATCGCGATGTCGTCGGCCGCTAACGTGCGCTTGAGCTGGCGCAGGCGCACGTTCGGCATGTCGATAATGATCCCGTAGTCCTCGTTCTTGGCGAACACGTCCCAGCGCGCCTGCGTGTTGTCGATCACGGCGTCGAACGTGCCGGTCTTGGAGTAGTAGATCTTGACCGGCGCCGAGTAGCCGAACTTGCCGTACTTGTGGCCGGCCGCGCCGAACGTGCCCTGCACTTCCTTGGGCGTGACCTTGTTGTCGATGTTCAGCGTCCACTCGGTGAACTCGTCGGCGAGCGAGGTACCGCTCGTGTTCGTGAGGCGAATCGCCTGCACGTCGTTCTGGGTGTCGAGCAACGCAGTCGCGAGCGGCTCGTACGCGGTGGACGGTCCGGCCTTGCGGCTGCCGACGACAACCGGATCGAACGCGTCCATGCCGACGAATGCGAGCGTCATCGCGATCTTGTTGTTGAGCGGCGCGGCGATGGCGACCGTCCCTACCGCGCAGCCGCCCGCGTACTCGTAATACTTCGTCCCAGATTCGTCGACGAACTCGGCCTCGAAGTGATGCGTCGGGCGCGCGTAGTCCGTGTTATCGAGCGTGTGGTTGCAGTACACCCGCGAGTTGACGAAGACGCGAACGGTGGACGTGCTCTCCGTGGTCGCAGATCCCACCGTCCAGGACTGGCGCTCGAGCGTGATCTCGTGCGCGGCAACGGCCGTGACGCGGGCATAGCCGGTGTACGCCGCCACGCTCATCGCGTAGAGCGACGAGCCCATCGCGGTCGCCTCCGCCGAGGACGGCAGGTAGATCCACATGCCGGCGACGATGCCGAGCGTCGTGAAGTCGACCGTGGTGCTGGTGAGGTTGCCGCTCGCGTCGAGCTCGAGATCGCCGGCCGCGCCCTGGAATCCGACCACGTCGACCGTCGGATCGCCCGTCGGGGTCTCGGCGGTGAGCGTCGCCGTCGCGACCTTGATCGCTGTGCCCGTGCTCGTCCCCGACGTGACGAACAGTCCATTGTTCGCCGAGGTGTCGAAGCCACGCGCGTAGATCAGGACGCCGTCCGGCACGTCACCGTCGGCAGCGACCGTGAAGGAGTCCTCGTCGGCGTCGCCATCGGCGACTGCCGAGGGGCGGAACAGCGATTGATCCGAGCCGCCGAAGTGAGCGACCACGCACCGGAACGCGGAGGCGAGGAACGTGTCCGCCGCGTCCTTGTTGAGATCGTGCGCGATCGAAAACGCGACCGCCTTGGTCACGTGATCGCCCGGCTCGACCATGAGGCGCTTGCTGTACGTGTCGCGCTCGACGTCGGTGTATTGCTTGCCGAAGTCGGTCAGACTGCCCGCGTTGGGCTGGATCTCCTGCCAGCCGCTCGACGGCGCAGTGCCCTTCGTGGACTCGGTAGCAACTCGGAGGGCTACGGCCTCGGATAGAAAGTCCGCCATGCCCTCAGCGTCATGGCAAGGGGCGGATCGGGTCGATTTCGGCTAGCGCGTCTGCGTATACCGAAACGGCACGACCACCGTGGCCATCGCCCACGCG